>JAUWOH010000026.1 GCA_030612225.1 Desulfobacteraceae bacterium | reverse complement strand
TTTCACGAATTCCAGCTTCGATTTTTTCAAGATCTTCTGTGGTGATTTGAGAATCCATAGTTTTGCCCCCTTTTACGAAAAACTTAGAACTTAATATTCGGGATGCAGGGCCTTTTTAACTGCTGCCGAAAGTGCTTCCATATCCGGAATATTGTCAAAGGCGATACGCTCGTTGACTACAATGGATGGCACGGCAGGCATTCGGTTACAAATTGAACGTAGTTCTGCTTGTCGCATCACACCCTCTTTGGAGCCGACATCGACCACCGTCCATTGAAGAACTCCCTCCTCAAATTCGGGGGCGATTTCCTCCAGTATCGCAAGTGCCAAATCACACAACATGCACCCTTTCTTTTTGGCAATAATTTCGACCATTACCTTTTGCGAATTCATGCGCCGAGATTCCTTTTCAAATATCTTCATTTGTTTTGAATTATCCCAGATATGTAAAAGTGTCAAACTGAAGTCTTCTTGCCATAGTGTGCATGGAAATCTATCAGGAATTTGGTGCAGCCTACAACTGATAGTTCTCAGTTAAAAACATACTGTTGGCACAACATATTGTGGTTGGTATTATAATTTCGAAAACACTGATATATTGAGAATATCCTATAAAAATTCAGCTTATAAAAACCTGTGATATCTTGTCAATTCACCGAGATGAAATATTCATCGCTTTTATCCGAAATATTTATTATATCCGTATATAATTTTAAAGCGAGTTACTTTTATCAAAACTCCTTTGAGAAATGCCGGATAAAAGGGCAAATGTCAAGCAGTGTCAAGAATGTCCCCCATGTATACTATCGATTTTCTTTCCTTCCGCCCGATAGGGCTTTGTCCAACACCAAAATCTGAAGTTTTATCCGCAGCATTTTGGTTGTTGAAATATTTATGTTATGCAGATATACAAAGATTGACAATGTTTGTATTGATGTTATAATTGTTTTTAATAGTAATGTTGGTTAGATAAGGAAAATATGAGTTTTTTTCAAATCTTTATATGCAAGGAGGTGCAATATGCATATTTCATTAACACCAGAGCTTGAAGCCGCTGTAAGACAAAAAGTAGCATCAGGTTATTACAACAACGCCAGCGAGGTAATACGTGATGCTTTGCGTTTCTGGGAGTGTAATGAGAAACTGGTACAGTATATGAAACTTGAAGTGTTACAAAAGCATTTAGCGGTTGGTGCTTCTCAAGCTGAACAGGGAAAGTTTGTTGATCAGTCAGTAAGTGATATTATTACAGAGGCAAAAAATGCCTGACTATCGCCTCACGCCCGCGGCTAAATCTGATTTACTGGAAATCTGGAACTATACAATTGAAAATTGGGGTAAGAAGCAGGCAGAAAAATATCTTTTGGATATTGAGACCAAACTTGAGCAGCTTGCGGCTAATCCGGAACTTGGAAGGCAAAGACCCGAAATCAATCCCGGTTATTATTCATTTCCTGTCAAAAAACACATTATTTTCTATCTTCAATCTGCTAACCATATTGATATCATAGGCGTTTTACATGGGAAAATGGATATCAATAAAAATTTATTTTAATATTGAAATGAGGGACTAAATGAGGGACAATTTAGAATTGTGAATGCTCTGCACAAATGACCCCATGTTGAAAACTCTGCATGAATGTCCCCTATGTCGTAGCTCAAATCAGTTGACAAAATCACATGGTGAATTCCCTAGCGGGTGACAAACAAAGGGTCTGTAAAGTCTGTGCGAAGATTCTTAGTAGAATCGGGGGTGAATCAATAATGGAATATAAAGGATATTTTGCAAAAGTTGACTTTGATGATGATGCTAACATCTTTCATGGCGAAGTTATCAATTTAAGAGATGTAATTACATTTGAAGGTGAAACAGTAAAAGAACTTAATCAGGCTTTTCAGGATTCAGTTGACGATTATCTGGATTTTTGTTCCAAGCGGAGCGAGGAGCCCGAAAAGCCTTACTCTGGTAAGTTTGTTGTGCGCGTTGAACCAGAGCTTCATAAGAATATTACAATACAATCTCGAAAAACAGGAAAAAGTTTAAATGCATGGGTTAGTGATGCGATATCTAAAGCATTGAAGGATATCTCCCAACAAGGACATTCACTTTGAATATAAAGCAGTGTCAAGACCCTCCCCGGTCACTTTTCGCAATTTCAGTGGGTTACTTATCTCACACCCCTACAAAGTAAGTCAGGATAAACACATTTATAAAATAATGGTAACTACCACGTAGTCAGGCTGAAGCTGTTTAGACTGAAGGCTCGCAAAAAGTCGAATTTACCGCATCCTTTTCATTTTTTAACCGGACCTGTTGACACAACTAGAACAAGGCACTTTCTTCATTGAGATCAAAAAGGTTTTGAGCCTCTTCGTCATACAATGCACCGACCCCGCAACATCCAAGTTCTAAACCTGTTGCTACAAGATAAAAAAAGGGGGATGGGGTTGAAATTAGGCCTTTCTTTCCGTAATCCTGTGCACTCGGTATGGTATCTTTGATTAGATGGTTATTTCCTGGTAAACTTAGGGGTTCTTTTTTCCATGAACGCAGTTTGCCCTTCCTTTAAATCAGGTCATTCCGATAGAATGACGCCCTTGATATAACAACTGTTTTTTACTCTATAAGAAGAGAGATACCACCCAATGGCATCATCAAAGCTTTCTCAGGTGCAGAACTGTTTCATCTCCCCTGAAACACCTCTCTTAGAACCTGAGATACCCTTTTGTCTCTTCTCTCTATCTCCGGCCAGTCCGAATCTTTGATACCGAGTTGAACCAGATCCTTTCTCGTCTCCGGAAACGCAAGGGCCGAACGAACGAAGAGGATTCTGCCCATCAGAGACATCAAATCGACAAAAGGCACCTGATCGACTGTTACGGTTTTGATTGCCATCCCCCTCTCCATCAAGTCCTTCAGGGGAAATTGAAACACTGAGTTATCGATACTTCTGTTCGCTTCCAACCGTGTAAAGCTGAGAAGAGGTCTGGATTCTCCTTTACTGTAAAATCCAATCCTCAGAAACGGTATGACAACAGAAGGATCGATCTCGGCAACACACACACTGCCCAGCTCTGTCTCTCCGGAGAGGATATACCTGTCTCCATCAATCCTCTCTCCCTTGATATTGGCCACCACCTTTTTGAAAATGGAAACCAGGTCTATCTTCACTGTGTTTATTATTTGCTGTTGAGAACCTTCCTTCCTTGTCTCGAAAGCGCTGACAAACCTTAATTCGTCTTCTTCCATCCCGAGCTCGAAAATGAGACCAATATCCTGAAACAGAATCAACTCCTCCTTTGAAGGGTCGAACAGAAGGGCCTTTTCCTCTGCGATAAGAAAAAACGGAGTCCCGTCCATCATGTCATGCACATAAAGGGCATACCCCTTTATTTTGCTGTAATAGACACGATATCCAATGGCGGTCTTAATGCTTGGCTGAGACAAAACAGCTTCAATTACAAGCGAAGAATACTCAGGGTTCTCCGCTGAGATAATCAGGGATAGCCCCTTGAGTTCGGACAAGGAAAATTCTTTGGCAGGCTGCCCGGGCTGAGCTGCCTGTATGGGAATGAATGAAAAAATCAAGGCCGCGAACAAGACGCGTTGTGTTAAATTCGTCCCACCGAATTTCTTCATAAAGAATTTTTTCAACTGACAAATAGAAGAATGTATATAAGCCATAAAATTCCTCCTCAACTGCTTCTCTCCCTCCTATTCATTCTTTCGTGAACTATTGATCTAATTGCGCAGCAATTTTTTTTTGTAATTTGAAAAGCAGACAATAATATTTTTGCAGCACTTTCTTCAAACCTTTCTGAATCAGTTTTTCCAGACTTGGTCACGAATATCCGTAATCCTGTGCAATCGGTATAGTATCTTTGATTAGATGGTTATTTCCCGGTAAACTTAGGGGTTCTTTTTTCCATGAACGCAGCTTGCCCTTCCTTTAAATCATCACTTTGAAAGCACTTTTGCATCAACTGATCTGCTGTATCTAAGTTGGATTGATTCAGCGCCATATCATTTTCAAACATGGCAATGATCTTTTTGATTCCCTTTAAAGACAGGGGTGCATTTTGGGTAATCTTTTGGGCAAAGGTATGGGTAAAATCTTCAAGATCCGATCTTGGGATCAAATGATCCACTAACCCTTTCCGGAGAAGCTCTTTGCCCCGAAATATATTGGCGGTATAAAAGATTTCCTTTGTTCTTGCTATCCCGAAGGCTTCAATGAAGTGTTGAATGCCTTCCGGGTAATAAGCTACACCGATTCTGGCAGGTGTCATCCCTAGTCTGATATCATCTGCTGCAATCCTGATATCACAGCACGCACAAAGATTAAATCCTGCACCAAATGCATCACCGTTCAGCATTGCAATAGTGGGGTAAGGAAAATTTTTTATGGCGTTTAAACCCAGCAACAGCACTTCTGGTGTTTCCTGTCTGGTATTATCCAACTGATCAACAGGGATAGCAGCAATATCATATCCTGAAGAAAAGACCTTGTCTCCTGAACCTCTTATCACCACACACCTGATATCATCATTTTTTGAAAACGCTGTCAGATTTGTGTGAAGATCCATGAGCAGTTCAGGTGTAAGCGCATTTCGTTTTTCAGGACAATGAATGGTCAGAAAGGCAATAAAGCCTTTTTTTTCAATTAAAAGCAAATTATCCGTATTTTCCTTCATTTCAGAACTCCTTGCGCTTTAATCAGGCTGTTGGATGTAGCCATGTCTGAATTAAAAATCATATTTTTGCCATCTGATGATTGCTTTTGAGATAGTAATCATAAAAGATTAAAAACTCAAGATCAAAGCCCAGAGTATTTAATAATGGAATTCAAGTCTTTGGGAGGGTATAAAAAGTAAAGACCTATTTTTAGCCATTTCCACCTGTCGGGCAGAAGAATTCTTAGAGATGCTTAAGAAAGGGGGGCGGAAAGTAATTACTATTATTTCAAGATTTTGCAACCTTTTAAACACCGAATGTCCAATTGTTCAGCAAACAATAGATATGATCTATTATAACAACAACTTAACAACTCAACTACATAACCACTTAACGGGTTTAAATTGTAGGAAGAAATGTGATTTTCTTTATCACTTCCCCTTTACCCATTTCAGCTCAAGGCTGTTTTGGGTAAAAACTCCCCTGGTTTGATTGATCCTAAAACTTTTTCTTCCAATTCCGGAAGGCTTTTTAAAATTATTGTCCATGCCCAGTGTTATAAGAATAAAACATTTGATCTATACCAAAAGATAAAATTAGGTTGGAAGGCGAGGAAGTTAGTTTTTTCTTTACTTGATCGTCTAATATTGTTATAGGTTGTCAGATTAAGAGGTATCTTGCTTCCCTTGAGTTTTGGATGGAATCTATTAAATTGGTTTACTGCCGCATAACAATACGAGACCTTTGTAAAACGGCACCTTATGTCCGATTTCTACGTCAAGCTCAAATTTCAATCCTCAAAATACTACATGTATTCCTGTGGTTGAAATTTTCGCCTTCTCCCGCTCAGAGTCCGGGATCTTCGACTTGAACTCGAACATAAATTACCATTTTTCAGAGGTCTCTATACAGGAGATAAAGATATGAACGTAAGCAGGAAAATAGGTATTGTGGTTTTTTGTATGGTGCCGGCCATTATAGGCGGCGGCATTGTTTATGCTATATTTCACAGCTATATGCCGGTTTTCATTTATGAAATCATTCTTTTATTTGGGGTCGGCGCATTTGTCAGCAGGTAAAGAGCCGATCTTTCAACTATGACGGTCTCGTAAAAAATCCAACTTCTGCGTTGTGCTGCATTTCGTAATCATTCGATGTACCATTAGTACGCCTCATGATTACAAAATTTGCACGCCTTGAATTTGAACTTTTTACGAAACCGTCTAAATTGGACTTTTTACGAGTTCATCAAGGTTGTGTGACACCTTTCTTCATTGATGAATTCGACTTTCAAACAACTAAATCGTAACCTTATGCTATAATTGACAAGTTATTTTCGGTTACAGTACGGCGAAGCGGCACAACATAGCAGCTTTTTACGAATTCATCTTTATTAATGCCACGGTAAACTGTTTTCTCTAACAGGAGTATGGTATATCGTGGTTTTTTAAATTTTACCCCTTAACATTATTTTGTAAAACCCAGACACTAAAATAAGCTGGAGGCAACATGGGTGAAAAATCTCACCGTGACATTATTTTGTGGGTTTTTCTAATATATTTTATTATTTCCATATTTTTTCTCGGCTGGCTTTTATGGCCTTTTGTATCGACCATCATACTGGCTGCTGTTGTAACTGGAATTTTTATTCCTGTTTACCGGTATTTTAATAGAAAATGCAAACCTTCCCTTGCGTCAATTTTAACTTGTATAGTTATATTTTTCGTAATTTTTATTCCGATTGTCTCTTTTGTAGGAATATTATCAAAAGAAGCATATGGTATGTATCTAATGGCCAAAGGAGCAGTGCTGAGCGATAATATCCAAAATCTTCTTGAAGGGAGCATGGTTTTGGAAAAAGCAAACCTGCTCCTTTCAAACTTTAATATTAATATTACAGGAGAAGAACTGAATAAGGCAATTTCGGAAGTTGGGAGAATAGTCGGACTCTTCTTGTATGAGCAGGCCAGGGCTATAACCTCTAATATACTTAAGTTTTTAGTTAACTTCTTTTTTATGCTGCTTATCATTTACTATTTTTTAATCGACAGGAAAAGGTTCCTTTCCTTTGTTGTTGATCTTTCACCTCTGCCTGACGATCAGGATGAAAAGCTGTTTCAAAAATTTAAGGATATGGCCGGTGCGATTCTTATAGGGAACGGACTGGGCGGTTTGATACAGGGAATTTTAGGGGGCATTGTTTTTGCGATATTTGGTATAAAATCTCCCTTTTTATGGGGCGTGATTATGGGTTTGATGGCTTTTCTTCCCATTGTAGGTATCGGAATTATCTTTATTCCCGCTGCAATCTATCTTTTCCTGGTCGGAAGAATAGCTGCCGGTATATTTTTTATTATATTTTACGTTATCCTGTCAGGTAGTATTGAATACATATTTAAACCCAGACTGGTGGGCCACCGTGTTCAAATGCATACGCTTTTGGTATTTCTTTCCATTATTGGCGGCTTGAAACTTTTCGGCATACTTGGTATTATTTACGGCCCTCTTATTGTAACCGCTTTTTTAACATTAACAGATATTTATAAAACAAGTTATCAGAAACTTGTGGAGTCAGATTAAAAATGATCGTAACAGATAATTTGTCCGAGGTAAGCATTGAGAGTGAGATGAAAAAATCTTACCTCGATTATGCAATGAGTGTAATCATCGGCAGGGCATTGCCGGATGTACGTGACGGCTTAAAACCGGTTCACAGGCGAATCTTATTTGCAATGCGCGAGTTAAAAAACGACTGGAATAAACCTTATAAAAAATCCGCTCGTATTGTCGGTGATGTAATCGGTAAATATCACCCCCATGGTGATACAGCGGTTTACGATACGATTGTTCGGATGGCCCAGGATTTTTCCTTAAGGTATCCTATGGTAAACGGCCAGGGCAATTTCGGTTCGATAGATGGTGATCCACCGGCGGCAATGCGATATACGGAAGTTAGATTGACACGTCTTGCACACGAGATGCTGGAAGATCTCGACAAGGAAACCGTTGATTTTGTGACAAATTATGATGAATCCTTAAAAGAACCATCTTTGCTGCCGGCGAAATTTCCTTCTCTTTTAGTCAATGGTTCTTCGGGTATAGCTGTCGGGATGGCAACAAACATACCGCCTCATAATCTTTCAGAGGTGATTGATGGTATAAAGGCAGTGATAGACAATCCGGAAATAACCTTTGAGGAACTTTTGACTTTAATTCCGGGTCCTGACTTTCCTACTGCCGGAATTATCTACGGCACACAAGGAATTTATGACGCATATAAAACCGGCAGGGGAATAATCCGTATGCGGGCCCGGGTTATGGTTGAAAAGGATAAACGAACTCAAAGGGAAACAATAATTGTTACCCAGTTGCCATACCAGGTCAATAAGGCAAAGCTTATTGCAATGATTGCGGGCCTTATAAGAAATAAGCAGATTGAAGGCGTAAGATTCGTAAGGGATGAATCCGACAGGGAGGGTATGCGAATTGCCCTGGGCCTTAAAAAGGGTCAGATTCCAGGTGTAATAATCAATCAGCTTTATAAACATACAAGGATGCAGAGCAGCTTTGGCGTTATCCTGCTTGCCATTGTGAACAACCGGCCTGAAATTTTGACTTTAAAAGAGATCCTTGAACATTTTATAATACACCGCAAGGAGATAATTACCCGCAGAACAAGGTATCAACTGAAAAAAGCGCAGGATCGCGCTCACATTCTTGAAGGACTGAAAATCGCCCTTGATAATCTTGACGAAGTGATTGCCCTTATAAGGAAATCTAAATCGCCGGAAGATGCGAGAATGCAGCTGCTTGAAAGGTTCAGCCTGACAAAGATACAGGCCCAGGCGATACTTGATATGCGCCTCCAGAGGCTTACAGGCCTTGAGCGGGAAAAGATACTTAAAGAATATGAAAGTATTTTAAAGGATATTGCCAGATATAAAGAAATACTCTCTGATGAGCATTTTGTACTGAAAATAATAAAGGACGAACTTACGTATATTAAGGAAGAATTCGGGGATAATCGCTTAAGTGAAATAGTCGAGGCAACAAGTGAAATAAGTATAGAAGATATGATTGTTGAAGAAGACATGGTTGTCACAATTTCAAGGAGTGGGTATATTAAAAGGAATCCGATTACTTTATACCACAACCAGCATCGGGGAGGAAAAGGCAAAACCGCCATGGGAACAAAGGATGAAGACTTTGTTGAGCATCTTTTTGTAGCCTCAACCCATCATACTTTTCTTTTTTTCACAAATCAGGGCAGGGTTTATTGGTGTAAGGTATATGATATTCCCCAGGCTGGTCGAATGAGCCTTGGCAAAGCGATCGTTAATCTGCTGGATTTGGCAAAAGATGAAAAACTTACAACAATACTCGCTGCTCCATCATTTGAACCAGGGTTTCATATTTTTATGGCAACAAAAAATGGTGTGGTGAAAAAGACGGAACTTATGGCTTACAGCCGGCCAAGAGCAGGAGGTATTATTGCTTTGAATCTGGATGCCGGTGATGAGCTGATTGCGGCCAGGATCACAGACGGAACCATGAATGTCTTTTTAGGATCGGCCAGGGGAAAATCGATACGGTTTCACGAATCTGATATCAGGCCATCCGGCCGTATCGCAAGAGGTGTACGTGGAATGCGCCTTGCCAAAGGAGACGAGATTGTCGGCATGGAAGTATTAAGTCACGGTCAGACATTATTTGCGGTAACAGAACATGGATTTGGCAAACGAACATCTATTGACGAATATCATGTCCAAAAACGTGGTGGAATGGGTGTTATTTCAATAAAGACAACCGAAAGGAACGGGTTTGTTGTTGGAATACTCCTTGTAGAAGATAATGACGACATTATGCTCATCACGGACATCGGGAAGATAATAAGAATTCCGGTTAGCGGTGTTTCAGTTATCAGCCGAAACACCCAGGGTGTAAAGCTTATGGGGATGGAGGCAATCGAGAAAGTTACGGGGGTTGCAAGGCTTGCGGAAAAAGAAGCTTGAAGAATTGGTAATAATTTAGCGCTTTGAAAACATGGATAATATTTTGTAAAAGTATTGCAGTTAGGTTTTTAGGTTGGGAAGTGCCTAAAGTGAGCTAAAGTGTCTAAAGTGACTAAAGTTGTGGAATTCTGTCTATTTTATATTAAAAAGATGGAGCGAAGCGACGCATTAACTTTAGGCACTTTAGTTCACTTTAGCTCACTTTAGGCACTTTTTTCAAGATCCAAAAATATTACATAAAATGAAAAATAAAATAGATATAAATAAAATAAAGATAGGTGTTGTGGGTGCAGGCAGCTGGGGAACAGCCCTTGCCGACCTTCTTGGTTCAAAGGGCTTTAAAGTAGACTTCTGGGTTTATGAAGAAGAGGTTAAGGAGCAGATTTTAGAGCAGAGGGAAAATAAAGTTTTTCTGCCGGGTTTTTCTCTTTCGGCTAATTTATTTCCTTCTAACGATCTTGTCCAGGTTGTTTCGGAAAAAGACCTGGTTTTAATAGTTGTTCCTTCCCATGTTATGCGTGAAACGACCCGGCAAGTAACGGACCATGTTTCAAAAGATACGATAATTGTCTCCGCATCCAAAGGGATTGAGAATAAGACACATCTAACCATGTCCGGTGTTCTTAAAGAAACGCTTCCTGAAATTTCTGAAAATCTTTTTGCAGTACTTTCAGGTCCCAGTTTTGCAAAGGAGGTTGTAAAGAAAGTTCCGACTGTAGTTACCGTTGCATCAAGCCATTCGGAAACAGCCGGCTTTGTACAGCGTGTTTTTGCAACACCGTTTTTCAGGGTATATACAAGTGATGATATGATTGGTGTTGAACTGGGTGGTTCTGTTAAAAATGTTATTGCAATAGCCGCAGGGATTGTCGATGGGCTTGGGCTTGGATTGAATACTAGAGCAGCCCTGATTACGAGAGGACTGACCGAAATGCGCCGTTTGGGGTTGAAGATGGGTGCAAACCCGCGAACTTTTACCGGACTGGCAGGCGTTGGTGATCTTATTTTAACATGTACGGGGGGCCTTAGCAGAAATCATACTGTGGGGAAAAAAATTGGAGAGGGGATGAAATTAAAAGAAATTTTATCCGAAATGCATATGGTTGCAGAAGGTGTGAAGACATCAAAGTCGGTTTACAACCTGTCTCGCAAGCTTGGTGTCGAAATGCCTATCTCCCAGGAGATGTATCACATTCTTTACGATAATCTTTCCCCGAAAGAAGCCCTTCACAGGTTGATGACCCGGAATCTTAAAAACGAGTTGGATGATAGATGATAGCTCATAGTTCATAGCTGATAGCTCACAGGTGACAAATGACTGCTGCTGGACGTAATAAAGGAGAAGGGCACAGGGGGCGGCTTCGTGAAAAATTTCTTAATTCAGGGTTGTCGGGATTCCATGACTATGAGGTAATTGAACTGCTCCTTACACTTGGTACACCCAGAAAGGACTGCAAAGATGCTGCAAAGTCGGCATTAAAAAGGTTTAAAACCCTTCAGGGTGTACTCGAAGCATCTGCAAAAGAGCTTTGCGAGGTTGATGGTATAGGGCCAAAGAACCTCTTTGGTGTCAAGTTGATAGCAGCTGTTGCAGACCGGTATCTTGAAAAGCGGCTGGTTGAGAAAGATAATGTCAGCAATTCAAAAGAACTGTTTGATTACCTGTACTACAGCATGAGGGATAAAAACCGTGAATGCTTCAAGGTTATTTACCTGGATGCTAAAAACAGGGTGATTGAGACCGAGACACTTTTTAAGGGGACATTAACCGCCAGTAGTGTTTATCCAAGAGAAGTTGTAGCTGCTGCCATGAACCATCACGCTGCCGCTCTGATTTTTGCCCATAATCACCCTTCAGGTGATCCCAACCCCTCGAGAGAAGATATATCTTTGACACGCCTGCTTCTTTTTGCCTGCAGGGTGATGGGTATAACAGTACATGAGCATCTGGTAATTGGGGATAACAGGTATTTCAGTTTTGCTGATCAAGGCCATATAGCCAGGATGAACAGGGAATTTGAGGCGCAATAAAAAAAGGTTTAAGGGTTCACGGTTCAGGGTTCAAGGGTTTCGCTCCAGGCGGGTAAGAGATACGATATGCCAAATCACTAACCGTGAACCTGACAACCTTAAATAGCAACCACCTTTTTATATAAAAAGCTACTTTAGAAATTTTTTAACACTTTAGTTTCTTAAAACGAATTCAAACTTACGGATTTGTTTTGAACCGCAGAATATCGAACAAGGAATAATGAATGTCGAAGTAAGGTATTCTGTCATCTTTAATATTTAAAAAGATAGCTTGCCGGGGCATAGCCGTAGGCGACGCCTGGAGCGTAGCGATTCAATACTTCGTCATTCGAAATTCCTTGTTCGATATTCGATATTCAAATAATGCTCTTTCGAATTAACAATATCTAAACGAAAACAGCCAAATATTCAAAGAGCAAAATTATTACGAAAATTTAAGTCTGATGGAAAATAAAGAGTATCCATACTGTTTCGGGAAAATTGAAAATGTATTTCCCATGGGTAAACACGATTTAAGGGAGACTCCTGAGTCTTGTTTTCCGTGTATATACAAAACTGAATGCCTGAAAAGTGCAATGGAAAAATCGGGAGGACTTAAGATAAGAGAAGAAAATGTTGACAGGGCATATGAGGCAGGCATGATAGGTTTTTTTGAAAGATGGTCTAAGAAAAAAGATCTGAAACGCAGAATAACAAAAGAGCATGAAGCTTGTGCAAAGGAAGGGAAAAATGAAAACGATTAAAGGAATAGACCTTTCAGGCAAACGGGTGTTTATACGTGTCGATGTTAACGTTCCCCTTGATCAGCACCAGAATATCACTGATGATTCACGGATACGCAGTGTTTTAGCTACCTTGAGATATGCTCTTGATCATGATGCAAAACTTATCGTTGCATCGCACCTGGGACGACCTGGAGGAAAGGTGGTGCCGGAATACAGCCTTGCTCCTGTAGCAAAGCGTCTGGGCAGGTTGCTAGAAAAGAAAGTTATAATGGCAACAGACTGTATCGGTCCTGAAGTAAAAGATCTGATATCAAAAATGAAACCAGGTGATGTAGTGCTCCTTGAAAACTTAAGATTTCATCCTCAAGAGCAGGAAAATGATGAAGCATTTGCAAAGGAGCTTGCATCTCTATGTGATGTATATATCAATAATGCTTTTGCCGTATGCCACAGGGCCAACGCTTCTGTTGAAGCGATTGTAAAACATGCGCCTTTAGCCGCAGCCGGCTTTTTGCTGCAAAGGGAGATTGAGTATTTTGAAAAGGCTATGGATGATCCCATGCGCCCCCTTGTTGCAATTGTAGGAGGTGCTAAAGTATCGAGCAAGCTGGGAGCAATAGAAAATATGCTGCATAATGTTGACAAGTTCATCATTGGCGGCGCTCTGGCAAACACTTTCCTGGCAAGCGGTGGCTTTGATCTTGGAAAATCCAGGCTGGAAAAAGATCTTGTTGAGACAGCCGGGGCGGTTATGAAAAGGGCGATAAAAAACAAAATAAAATTTTATATACCTGTGGATGCGGTGGTGGCACGAAAAATTGACAAAAAAGCTTCAACCAAGGTTGTTCCTATTCAGGAAGTCCCTGACGACTGGATGGCTCTTGATATTGGCCCTGCCACGTCATTGCTTTATTCGGAAGCTTTGTATGATGCAAAAACTATTATCTGGAATGGTCCCATGGGTGCGTTCGAGGTTGATCCATTCAGCAGGGGGACGCTTGCAATGGTAAGCACAGTGGCGAATTCATATGCACTCACCATCATTGGAGGCGGTGATACTGATGTGGCAGTACAAAGGGCAAATGAGACCGACAGGATATCTTATATCTCAACAGGCGGCGGAGCTTTTCTTACCATGTTAGAAGGCAAGCCCCTGGTTGCTGTGGCTGCGCTGGAATCCGCAAGTGGTTAAATCCGAGGGAAAGAATGATTCAGCCAATATATCTGGCAGGCTGTATTTGCTGCGGTATAAGATATTAGCCCTGTCAATTTTAATCGTCATTTTTTTATTAGGGTACATATACCGCATACAAATCTGGGAGAAAATCGTCGAATATTTCCTGGTTTTTTCCGACCGGGAACAGATCAAAAGCTTTATCACTTCTTTTGGTGCTGGCGCACCGGTTGTTTTCATAATAATTCAAATTCTTCAGGTTCTCTTCGCCCCTGTTCCCGGCGAAGCAACCGGATTTATAGGCGGCTTTCTTTTTGGTACAGTCAAAGGTTTTTTAATTTCCAGTATCGGCCTTGCTGTAGGGTCATGTTTAAATTTCCTTGTGGGCCGATTTCTGGGGAAGCGGTATATCAGAAAATTAATCCCGGATGATTACCTGGGCAGGTTTGATACTTTCATGAAGCGCCAGGGCGCAGTAGTTATCTTTATTCTGTTCGTTTTCCCGGGCTTTCCTAAAGACTATCTTTGTTTATTTCTCGGTTTGAGCACTCTCCCGCTTAAAGTTTTTATAATCCTTGCCACCATAGGGCGGATGCCGGGGACTTTTATACTGAGCCTTCAGGGTGCGTATCTTTTTGAACAAAACTACCTGGTATTTACCTTAATTTTTTGTTTATGTATCATACTCTCCATTCTTGCATACCGGTATAAAGAAAGTTTGTATAAATGGGTGGAAAAGTTCAATAACAAATAGCAACCAACAGGAGGTGTTTTAAAAATAATACTTTTTATTTGTTCAAGAACATGTTATAAATTAAGACAAATAACATAACAATCAATACAGGAGAAGAAATTGGCATTCTGGAGCGTACGAGAAGAACTGAGTCAGGCCAACAGGTTGAGGCGGTCCTATTATGAACTTTTAAGAGATGAATTAGATCAACAACTGATTCAGCATGCTTTAATAGATTCTTATAGCAATTTTCGTAACAGAAAAGTTAAATACCCATTTGTTGAAAAGAGAGAACTGAAACCGCGTGCCAGGATTCCCGACCTGGAGTATGAGTGTCAAAATGTATTTCTTGTGGTTTTCGTAGAAGATACAATCCCATCGGAAAATAAAAAATATATCAGATTTTTTGATGTTAACAAAACAACCAAGGCGAACCTTCTTCAATCCAAAACACTGCCCCTTGCAGATAAAATAGACAGAAATCAAAAATTTCTTGATTCGGCCCACTTTTCGAATTTTTTAAAAATATTGCTTCCTGTAGATTATGCCCTTCTTATTCAAAGAAATCCTGCCGGCAAGGCAAGAAGCCGCTACAGCCTTTCACACTTTCACGTAAGAATCGACTGGCCCATAGCAGATGCTGCGGAAGATCTGGCCAGAAGCCTCAAATACATATCTAAGGATCTTTTTGAAAAAGGGGATAAATACGCAGAAGATATTCAGAAAAAGTTCTTTGAATTTTACGGCCTTCCTTTAATGGTAGGTGGCAGAAGAACGGCGGCTATAGTTGCTGCGCAGTATATGAAAAGAATTCCTTGTATCTCTACCATATATGCCGGAAGCAGTGAATCAAGAGCATTACTTAGAATTTCTGAAAGAGGTCCCTCCAGATCGGTTTTAATGAAATTTACTGCTGCTGAAATGGAAAAAATTGCAGAAGAAAATAATATGGCACTGCAGACGTTCAAGAAAAATTATGTTGTAGCCCGTGAAAAGAAAAGTGGTATCTGTATTTTCCAGGCCACATATTCTCCCACCAATCAATCCAGATTTCCTGATGGCGGTAAATTGCGGGATCTCAAGCCGGATCTGTCATGGTTGACAATAGGCGGGCAGCATCTCCTTCCAAAACCGGGGGTGTGGAAACGACCGCCCATACCTTTGAATGTAATCTATACGTAATCCCTTGGGCGTGGTTAGAGATAATTGGCTTAGCCTGAATAAATAAGAGTGACTAAAGTGAGCTAAAGTGTCTAAAGTGCCTAAAGTTGTGGTGTCGCTATGCTCCATCTTTTTTTATAAAAATAAAATAGACAGAATTCCTTAACTTTAGTCACTTTAGCTCACTTTAGTCACTTTTAACCTGGTGTATCCGACAGATGTTTCGAGAGGCAAATCAATGCCAGGATCTTCGGGCGTGGATTTTTACACTTCTTTCATCATTGCAATTTCATCACAGTCGGGAAACTTGACGCATGTAATGCAGTCCGCCCAGATTTTAATAGGAAGGTCTGATCTGTCTATTTG
>JAUWOH010000145.1 GCA_030612225.1 Desulfobacteraceae bacterium | reverse complement strand
CGGCTACGGCACAGTCAGATTCTTTATCGAGTATTTCCGCCAGCCGGATACTCACCTCGGATATATCCTTTTGTCGTTTACCATGGGCCAGGTGCTGTGCGCTATCATGATTGCCTGCGGAGTTCTTCTCTTTTTATTCCTACGGTATAGAGAAAACACTCAAGTTTCACACCCCTGATTTCTGGCTGAGGTCAAGACGGTAAGGGTTAAAATAAATTTTTAAAGTGAAATCATTTACTCATATTTTGTAGCCGGCACTCTGTGCAAAATACAATATATCAAGCGCAAAGAAGATAAAACATATTGGATTTAATAGGGTACTACTCACGTAGTCAGGCTGAAGGGATCAGAAAAGCACGATTGCCGAACTTTGGTGGAAATGTTTGATTCTTGAATCAAGCGTGGCTTTAAAATGCGCTTTTCCCTAAAAGTCTTCAGCCTTCAGTCTTCAACCTAAATACCTGAGTAGTAAAAACTTATGAAAATTACCGATGAAATATATCAGGTGGGCGGGAGTGGATTTTCCTCACCTGAAGATGCAGCAATTTATTTGATCGTTTTTGGAAAGCACGCTGCTTTTGTTGATGCAGGCTGTGGTCGAAGTCTGGATAAAGTCATAAACAATACTAAGGCCTATGGTATCAGTTCGCAGCAAATCGATTATCTTTTAATAACCCATTGCCATTTTGATCACACCGGTGGAGCTGAAGCCATAAAAGACAAATTTCAATGCCAAATTATCGCCCATAAACTTGACGCCAAATATCTTGAACAGGGAAATGATACGGTAACTGCTGCAAACTGGTATGGATCAAACCTTAAGCCATTTTCCGTTGACAGGAAATTAACCGGTTCCAGAGAAATTATTAATTTGGGCGGTAGAAATATTGAAGCCATCCATGCCCCGGGGCACTCTCCCGGATCGGTGGTTTATTTGACCGAGTCTGAAGGAAAAAAAGTCCTCTTTGCACAAGATGTACACGGCCCTCTTGATTCAAGCTTCCTGTCGAATAAAAAGGACTACTTAAAATCCCTAAAGCTTCTTCTGTCACTTGAAGCTGACATACTGTGCGAAGGACATTTTGGTATATACAGGGGTAAAAAAGAGGTGGCAGAGTTTATTGAATCATTTTTATAAGTCCCAATGCTAATAATATAAAAAAAATTAGAACTCAAACAAGTTAAATATCCGAAGGGTCGGGGAGTTTTTCAATCTCCGTTTTGTTTGATATTACCGGAATGGAAATAGAATTATCCTGAACCATTGGACGTAAGGTGGATTTAAGAACACCAGAAGATTTAAGTAAAGGAGAATTTGTATGATTAAAGAGTTTGCCCGGAGGGGCACTATTTTATGCTTCTGTTGCCTGTTTGCCGTGGTGATATTTTGGGGGAGTGAAGTTTTTGCCGAAACGAAGAATGCACAGATGACATTTTCCTTCAGCATCGTTTTGGCCGAAAAAAAGTGTCAGATGGCTATCTGGTTGGTCAGCGAACAAGGAGTCTTTGTAGATACGGTTTATGTCACAAAGAAAGTCGCCAAGAAAGGGCTCGGCAATAGAGGCGGTGAGATAGATAACAAATGGGGAGGATCACGTTTAAGCGTTCTTCCTGTTTGGGCTCATCAAAGAGGTTTTGATTATGGAGAAGGTAATTTTTATCCACCAAAAGACAGGCCACTTGTAGACGCTGTCAGTTCAGCTACTCCAAAAGCTGGGAAGTTTGTTTGGCTTTGGCAACCGAAGAAAATTCTCAAGCCGGGAAAATACTATTATTATATTGAGATTAATAAGAGCTTTGACGATAACGAGCACCACGACTATAGCTGGTACCGGGGACAGCCTTCGGTTATTTGGCAGGGAAACCTTATTGTTGGGAGTCAATTTTCGGAAAGTAAAGCTAAAATCATGGGGCACGGCCATGTGGCAGGGAGTGACGGCAAGATCAATTCTGACCTGTCAACACTTACCACAGCTATTAAACTTATCGAAAAAGCTGGGGCAATTTACAGGCCTGGAAAGAATTGACACAAAGGTGGTCTTCCTGTAAGCCGCATAACCTGTAACTACTCACGTAGTCAGGCTGAAGCTGTTTAGGCTGAACCGGGCTTTGCTTCCAGCTATACCCTGGCAAGGGGCTGAAGGGGTCAGAAAAGTACGATTGCCGTACTTTGGCGGAATGTGATTCTTGTACCAAGCATGGCTTTAAAATGTGCTTTTCCCTGACAGTCTTCGCGCAGCGCAGGCACTTGCGCCGCGTACAGCCTATCCACCTGAGTTACCATAACCTTAACAAAAGGAAATGGGCAGGCTCCTGACCCATTAATGAAAAATGACTGAAAAATTATCTACTTATCAAGTAAAATGCCGCACATGCCGTACCATGTTCAAGGTACAGCTTTTTGAGAGCCATGAGAAAAATCTGTTCCTGGTGGATAAAAAAGACTGGTATTGTGAAAAATGCAAAAAAGAATATTTCAGAAAGCAGGCAAATAAACTTACAAAAGCACATCAGGCAATCGGATTTCCTGAACTTAACGGCACCCTGAAGATGGTTTCATGGGCGGAGAAGATCCGGGCAGAGCTGATTAACAAGGTTGATTATTTGAAGAAAAGCCTCAAGTTTGAAAATGATGATGAAAAGGAACTGTCAGGGAAAGCTTTTGATATGTTTTTCAAGGAATGGCAGGAAAAAACAGAGGCAAAATGGTGGATAGATCACCGAAAAATGACTGTCCGGAATATTTCTAACAGGGTAGTGGAGATATCTGAATTGATTAAAAAGGACTAACTCGTGCCTGAACGAAAAATCCCTCCCGCTACAGACGTGATTCCACATGTCTGGATGCGGGCACGCACAGACAGATATTTTGCAGCAAAGCGAAGCTATTGCTTTTACCAGCAACGAGTAACGAGCAACAAGTATCTTGAATGTCCAATTATCATGCAATCCCTTATCATTTATAGGTTTAGCATCATTTTTTAATAATAACTTACAAAGCCTGTAATTACTATTCCCGCGGTGCCAAATGGGTCCGAATATCAGCTTAAAGGGAGAGGAGGTTTTTCGCTCAGATAATACAAACGAGTTATTTTGAGGTCTTCATAACTTACATCGCCATTATGCTCCATGAAAATCGGAGACAGGTATTCAGGACCAAGCCTGTCGAAAGTCTTTAAAACTGCCTGTACATCCTTTTGGGAAAGAGCTGAAACGGAAAGCAGACCGTCCGATCTGATCTTGTTGCTTTCAAGATAATACTTAAAAAGATGATCTAAAACCGTAACAAGCTTTATGGAGTATTGGGTCATGATTTTTTCAATTGACTCTCCGGCATTATATGCCTCGCCTATGGCGACATGCCTGGGCTTCCCGGTTTGTTTTGAAGTTTTTCTCTTCCTTTGCCCGATTTCTTTCGGCCTTTCATCAATACCGTGTTTTTCGCAGTATTCGCAGATAATCTCAAGAAAGATAAATCCGTATTTTTTCAGTTTTTCCTCGCCAATGCCGTAAATATTATTCATATTTTCTATTGTTTGAGGAAAAAATGCGGATATTTCGATCAAAGTCCTGTCTGAAAAGATAACATAGGGAGGAACCTTAGCCTCATCTGCAATCTCTTTTCTTTTCTTTCTCAGCCTGTCAAAGAGTTTTTCATCAAAATCGGTGATATTTTCAGTTGGCCTTTTCTTAACAACCTTAATTTCCTCAGCTTCAATCCTCCCGTAAACATTTTCCTTACCCTTGAAAACATCCCAGGCCTTTTCAGTGAGATTTAGTCCTCCATACTCCATATCCTGCGTTACAAGCCCTTTGTGCAGAAACTGACGGGACAGATGAAACCACTGCTTTTTGGACAGATCTTTTCCGATTCCATAAGTCGATAAGCTTTGATGCCCGAATTTTAACACTTTCTTTGATTCCGATCCACGCAGAACATCTACAACATGTGCCGCCCCAAATATCTCTCCTGTTCGTTTTACACAGGACAGAAATTTCTGCGCATAAACTGTGATATCTTGAAGTTCTTTTTCATCCGAGAGGCAGTTATCACACATGCCGCATTTTTTTATGGAATACTCTTCACCAAAATAGCTAAGAAGCGGTATCCTGCGACATATGTCCGTTTCTGCAAACTTGAGCAAAGCCTGAAGATGAATGTTTGCCATGCGTTTTTCATGTGCCGGTTTCTGGTTGATAAAATACTTGATCTTCTGAATGTCTCCATAACTGAACAGCAGCATACACTCGGAACGAAGACCGTCCCTGCCGGATCTGCCTATCTCCTGATAATAGCTTTCAATATTTTTCGGAAGGTCATAATGGATCACAAACCTCACATTGGGCTTGTTTATACCCATACCGAATGCAATTGTAGCTACAATAATAAGCACATCATCCTTTATAAAAAGCTCCTGATTCTTTTTCCTTTCTTCGCCCGAAAGACCGGCATGATAAGGACGCACTGAAAAGCCCTTTTGCCCAAGCGTCTCAGAAAGGTCCTCCACCTGTTTTCTGGAAAAGCAGTATATGATTCCCGACTGATCAGGGAACTGCCTGATAAATGATACTGTCTGGTCAACAGGATCTGTTTTGGGGACAATCCTGATAAAAAGGTTTTCCCTGTTGAAACTTCCTATATATTCGCTGGATGATTTAATATTCAGACTGTTTTTAATATCCTGTTGAACCCGGGGTGTTGCAGTAGCCGTAAGCGCAATGCAGACAGCGTCTGAAAAACGTGATCTGACATCGGCAAGTTGCCTGTATTCGGGGCGAAAATCATGCCCCCACTCTGAAATACAGTGAGCCTCGTCAATGGCAAGGCAACTGACTCCTGCTGATGAAAGTAAATCTAGTATGCCGGGTTTAAGAAGTGTCTCAGGCGCAATGTAAAGAAGGTTTGTCTTGCCCTGTTTTATCAGGCCGATATTTTTTCCGTACTCCTCCCGCAAAATCGAACTGTTCAGACAGACAGCAGATACACCCAATTCTGCAAGCTGTTCAACCTGGTCTTTCATCAAAGAAATCAGGGGAGAAACAACAACGGTAAGGCCCTTGAAAATCAATGCCGGAATCTGGTAACAAATGGATTTTCCGCCACCTGTGGGCATTATGACAAGTGCATCCTGTTTGTTAAGAACACTGTCAATGATCTCAGCCTGAAGAGGTCTGAATTCATCATAACCGAATACTTTTTTTAGAATTTTTTCAGGATTGTCTTTCACTATTCACCTGTTGTTTACGTCCATACTCATAGTTGCGCCGTTAAGAGCTCAAAAAATTTTCAACCCACAATGCATCAAAAGAAGTCGGAAAAGCAAGAAATTTCTTTTTTGCCTCATCCCTTAAAAACCACCGCTCCTTGCACCCCAAGGGCACTTCCTGCGGGGCGTATATTGAACTTTGTGACCGTTCACAGGTTCAGGGTTCAACGTTCATGGTTAAGAGCAAAGAAGGCCTTGAAGATCCAAAGGTTTTCTTACAAATATTCATTTTTCAAAGCAATTGTCAATTTAGCCTTAAATTTTGGATTAGGTCTGACGAAACTGACCTTTTTATCGTAAAGACGCATCCCATGTTCAAATTTGCGGCAAACCCACAACCCCTGAACCTTGAACTCTGAACCCGTGAACGGTCACGGAACTTTTTACTTAGCCATCGACGTTTCTTTGTGCCCCTATTCTTTGCTTGACCTTCCCAAGTTTTTATAATACCATATAATACATTCAATTTATGGGATTTTTAACCAACAAAGACATTTATCGCTACCCAAAATACGTTGAGCCAATTTCAAAACGTCCCCTTTTGTCCGATATCTGCGTCAGGCTCAGATTTTAATCCTCGAAATACTACATGTATTCCTGTGGTTAAAATTTTCGCCTTCCTTGATCTCGAACAGATAAGCGGAGACTTCGAAATTGAACATTTTGAAAATGGCTCCGTTTTTCAAACTTGTTCGTTTGGTGATCACGTAATTGTTTAGGGTTTAGGGCTTGCCGGGGCGTAGCCGAAGGCGAAGCCTGGTTGCATGTTGCCTGCCTGTGCGTGTCCGCACGCAGACAGGCGAGTTGTTAATCGGAAATAATCCTTTTTTATAACCTTGTCCCATATCCTACAACCCGAAACGCGCAACCAGCAACGCGAAAGATCCCTTAAGCCAGGTGAGTTGTTTTTATGACCTCAATCGCAAAATTTAAAGTAGACCATCTTATCGGCATGAGACTCGGAACATCTACTATAATAAAAGAGTTGGCCCGCGGTGGTATGGCTGTTGTTTTTATCGCCTATCAACGGTCATTGAAACGCCAGATTGCGGTAAAAATACTCCCAAAAAGCCTTCTCACCCAAAAGACTGCGGATTTGTTCCGCCAGGAAGCGGAATCAGCAGCCATTCTGTCACATCCAAACATTATCCAGATATATGAAGTTGGAGAAATAGAAGAATTCCTCTTTTTTACTATGCAGCTGATTCAAGGACTCTCTATTGCATACCACCTTGCAATGGCTAAAAAAAACATTTTACCCTCAAAACGCATCCTGCCGCTTAGCACCACGATCAGAATTGTCACCCAGGTTCTTGATGCCCTTGATTATGCACATACACAGGAAATAATTCACAGAGATATTAAGCCGGCCAATATTCTTATAGAAAAGCATACCCAAAGAGCTATGATTACTGATTTCGGGATAGCCAAGATCTTGCGCGGTGAGGATGAAAAGCGTTCGATGCTTCTGGGGACGCCGACATATATGGCTCCTGAGCAAGTGTTAAACACCAAAATGGATAACAGGATTGATATTTATGCAGCAGGTACAATGCTTTTTCAGATGCTGGTCCCTGAACTGCCTTTCCCTAAGCATAAATCCAAGGCTGATTTGCTTAAACAAAAGGCATTGAATAAAAAAGGAATTTTTCAAAAAAAACCCTCTGAACTCAACCCCGAACTCAACCAGGATATGGACATGATTGTGCAAAAGGCAACAGCCTTTGATCCCGATCAAAGATATGCAATCTGCCGTGATTTCATAAACGATCTTGAAGAATACCAGAGAAAATACATGCAATAAAAAAGGGCGGCAAAATGACAAAACCTAAACTAAAGAAACAAACAGTCGATAAGATCGGCAGATCTTTTGCTCTATTATTTAATCGTTTAGCAATGTACAATTTAGACCATCCCTTCACTGTCGAGTCCATGAATAATTACTACAAGACCATTACAGACGGACTTAGCACTTTTTCTCCAATTGTTCTGATTATGCATCAGGA
>JAUWOH010000398.1 GCA_030612225.1 Desulfobacteraceae bacterium | reverse complement strand
TACTTCTTGTGATAAGAAATCTTGAACTTTCCGGATTTGCACCCGGTTTTATCATTTTTTTATACCTTTGCCATCTCACACTGGTAATGGTGCTTATTATGGCCGGGTTGTATAGCGTTATTCTTAAAAAGAAATGGTATTACAGATATCGTTAAGTGGCTAAGTGGTGTCTGAACGAAAAGTCCGAGTTTTAAATAAAATGAAAATTAAAATGCAAAGTCTAAAAGCAATAACCCAAAAAGGCAGAAGGGCTGAAGGAAAATTCCGGTTCCCATATTTTGAATTCTTAAGTACTCTTCTTTAACGATTAACTGGTTTTTTAATGTTAAAAAGGGACTTTTCGTTCAGACACTAAGTAGTTTAGTTTTTAAGTTAAAGAGGTCTGTATTAAGAAAATTATATTGTCATTTTGGTGTCTTGGTGCCTTAGTGGCTGAACTATTACGATGGCCTTTTAAGCGGAATCTCCCATTTTTTCATATACTTCCAGATTGCGGTTCTGCTCAGGCCAGCTCTCCTTCCAACCTCAGCCTTGTTCCAGTCGCACTCATCAAGCAGGTTGAGCAGGACATCTTTTGACAGCTTCTTTTGCGGAACTGGGTTAGAACGTAATTTTTCCGGTATTGTCGAAAATGAAGCTTGATATTCGATTTGCCGGATTTCCACAGGCAAGTCAAAGGGGTCTATTCTATCCTTGTTGCAAAGTACAAATGCGTGTTCAATAGCATTCTCTATCTCCCGGACGTTTCCGGGCCAGTGGTAATCCATAAGGATACGCAAGGCCGCCTGGGAAACCCCTTGGATATGTTTACCTGTCTTACGGTTTTGGGCTTTAATAAAATGACCGATAAGTAGCGGCAGGTCTTCTTTTCGTTCTCGAAGCGTCGGTAGATTAATGGGAAACACCTTGATTCTATAGTAAAGATCCTCACGGAAATACCCTTGCTGAACACGGCTGTAAAGGTCCTGGTGAGTAGCTGTGATAATCCGTATATTGACTTTACGTTTTCGTGATTCACCAACACGCTCGATTTCCCTTTCCTGCAAAACGCGAAGAAGCTTTACCTGGATAAAGGGACTTAGTTCGCCGATTTCATCAAGAAAGATAGTTCCGCCTTGGGCCTCTTCAAAACGCCCGGTGCGGTCGCGTATGGCACCGGTATAAGCACCTTTTACATGCCCGAACAGCTCGCTTTCAAGCAATGATTCCGAAAGGGCCGAACAGTTTACTGTAATAAGTGGTTTGTCCTTTCGTTCACTATTATAATGAATTGCACCGGCCACAAGTTCCTTACCGGTACCGCTGTCCCCCTGTACCAGCACGGTGGCATCGCTTGAAGCGGCAGCTTTGATGGCTGTAAAAACATTGCGCATTGCCTGGCTCTTACCGATAATGTTATCCAGGCGGTGAATCTCACCCAGTCGGAGTGCAGCCTCTTCCGCCTTTTGCCGTGCTCTGTTCAGTTCGGTAAGATCAGTGACAGTTTCAACCACACCGATGATATTCTGATTTTCATCCCTGACCACACCTGCATTTTTAATCACAGGCACATCGTGGCCGTCCTTGTGCTGCATCATGCATTCCTTAACCTCATACGATCTGTGCACCATAATCCCGCATTTTTTAATGTCGGCGGGACATTCCTTGCCAAAGCAACGGCTGAAACGGAGAAGCTCACATGTTTTCCCCATGGCCTCCCGGGCAGTATATCCGCTCATTCTTTCCATGGATCGATTCCATGACGAAATCCGTCCGTAGGCATCCATGGTAAACACCCCGTCCGCCATGGAATCTATTATCTGATTCACAAAGCGAAAATTCCATATTTCATGGGATTTATCTTTCACGGACGTTATCTGCTCCAAATTGATTAATAATTAGTAACTTTTTAGTTTTTTGGAAAACCCGACAAAATAGCGTTCCGGTAACGTTACATAGCGTTATTTTTAATATAGGTAACGTTGATGTAATTGTCAACCAGTCTTAAAAGAATATCAAACAGAGCCCGGCTGCCTTATAGAGAGGATGGTTTACATTTTATTATACAGTTAAAACAGCTATTTATAAATTTTAGCTCAGCTTTATTCATAAAGAAAACGAACGATGGCATACAATTTGTAGATATTCCTTATTAAAAGACAAAAAAACCGGAAGCGATGCCGGTAAAGCAAGAAGATTGCATCGTAAACTAATACTCATCCTTAAAGCCATATAAGAAAGGAGGACACTATGAAAGCAAGGAACTGTTGTAAAACCATGGAGGCGGAACTTACCGCATGGAAGGCCAATGTTTATGATATTGTTCGTAGTATTGAAAAGCTGCCCGGTGGAGAAAGGGAAAAAATTCTTCCTAACATCGAAGATCTCCATATTCTCATAGCAGAAATGGACGACAGGATCGACCAAATCCGAGAGAACTGCACACCCGAAACAGGCATAGACGATATTCGGACCGAACGGGAAGCGTTTGATGTTGACCTTTCTAAACTTCGAGTAAGCGCTGATGAAGCAATGCAGGTCCTGGGAGCTGGGAACTTCGGTGGATAGGCGCTATAAATCAGTATATATTATATCTTCACAAAGTCCTATGGATCGCATTAAGCACCTCTGTGCGATCGGGGGCTTTGTGAGATGAAAATCGCTCAATTAAGGTTAATTAAAAGGTAAAGCAAGTGGACCAGAAAAATTCATTAAGCCTGCAGAAGTTTAAAAACACAATCCAAATGGGTGTAACCCTAGTGGACTTTAACGCTCCATGGTGTGCGCCCTGCAGGGCTCAAAAACCTATCGTCGATCAGTTGGCAAAGCTCTATGATGGAAAAGCTTCAATCATAGAAATGAACGTCGATGGAAATCAGGAATCGGCTATGAAATTGGGAATTACAAGTATCCCGACATTGATCATTTATAAAAACGGCGAGGAAAATGAACGCTTTATTGGTCTCCAAAGCGCAGAAGTCCTCTCCGATGCAATCGAGAAAGCGTTAGGAGGCAAGTAAAAATAAGTTGTATAGATTGCGCAGCAATTTTGTTTGGTTTCAAGGCGCGTTAAGGCGCGCATAACGAGTTATGCAAGCCTTGACGCAACACAGAAAACAAGAAAAAGGACAAGCAAGGTATACAAGTTATTGTTACTTGACGACTTACCTTAGGTCTCACTCAAAAAAGGAGGAATTTCATGGACAGAATGTTTAGCGGGTTTACACTCGGCAGTTTAAAACTTATTAATCGATTTGTCTTTCCGCCAATAAAGACCGCCTATGGTAACCCCCAGGGGGTTGTGACTGATCGCCAGCTAACCTTTTATAAACAGATTGCACTAAATGGACCGGGCATTATCATCCTTGAACCTGCCTCGGTAACGCCTGAAGGTAGGG
>JAUWOH010000189.1 GCA_030612225.1 Desulfobacteraceae bacterium | reverse complement strand
TGCATCTCATCTTCAGGCCATCTTTAGCCGATCCTCAATCGCAAAATCCTCGAAATAGCACAACTATTCCTCTGCTTTTGTTCAATCGTATCGACTAAATCTAACCTAAATCTGAGCGCCCAACCGTAACACCTATTCCCTAACAGACCCTAACCTCGGGAATCTCAGCCTTGATGCTGAACTCTTTGTCAGTCTCAGCGATGTCAACGCGAGGCGCCCAATCACTGGTTGTCATGACTTCTTGACTTTCTCCGCGTGGCCAATTTAGCGCTCTGGTATAGCGACTAAACATGTCCTCCATTTCCCGAAAGGGATCCCATTTTGTAAGTTTCATAACTGAACCTCCTCTCTAATACGGGCAATTTTTTATTTGTTGACGAATCACCAGCTTTCAATTCGTCATACATATTTTACATTAGGTGTCTCCAACTGGGCTGGCATGAGGGGCTGGGAAAAGCTTGCCACAGCTTTGGAAACTATACGAAAATATCGCTTTCAGGCAGCCTGCGCAAAAGAGAAAAAAGCCGCCCGCTTTTCCCCGTTCGCCTCAATGCCCTTGATAGCTGCTTACTTTATGCTTCTTTGTGTACATCGTCAAGCGAAATGCCCAAAGGCGTCGGCAGCACCACACTCACCAGCCACAGTGGAAAAACGGGTGAAGTACCCGGTCTTTTTTTCCACTTCAGAAAATATTTTTGCCTTGGTATAGCGGGTGATGTCGTGAGTAACGGTGAAGGTTCCATACGCTCCGGATCCTTTGGCATGCATACGTCTCTCAGGGGTAACCTCACGATCAAAGTGGGCGAGTTTTTCCAGAAACCAGACATCTTGTAGCAACTGCGGACCACGAGGCCCAGCAGTCATCACATTCTGATTGTCAGGTACGGGAGCACCTGCATTGTAAAAATGTTGATAAATGGTCAGCCGCTGCCATGCGCGTCTGCTATAGCGGCATCAAGTTCTTTTTTGTCAATGTCCTGCGGATCTGGAATCGTTCGCCTTTCTTTTCATAAGCCGAAGTCTCATAGACAAATGGCACAGGATACCTGCGCCCTGCTGTTGCAAACGCGATGTTTTCGGGAGTTCCGCTTGTCAAAGAGCAACATAATTATCGTTCATTCCGGCAGGTAAAAGGTTGAATTTTACCAATCCGCCCCAATCCTTACTGGAAATATCTTGTTCCGGTGAGACCTTTCTCAATACTTCTCGAAGCAATACCCTTTAATCAACCCTGGCTTCTTGAACAATAGATTGAAAACGACCTTTCAGGTCGTATCAATCCTTAAAGGTTATATGATTCTTTAAATCTACGCCAAAAATTATCAGCATACAGGATCAATATATGAAGTTCGTTAACGGGGGCTGAGGAATAAAAAATGGCGAGCAGTGTCCAAAACAGGTTGGCGCTCCGGATAACCGGATTATTGCATTGAAGCGTCTTGACGCCCCGGGGCAAAAAGACCTGAACCCGGTACTTAGACCCTGGCTCACTGCTCACCAAAATCATATTATAACACTCTCTAAATCCAGGCAGTTTTTTCTTTAATTATTTTTCAATAGATAACGCTCTGGGTAACCGAGCTGAGCAAAGCGGAGCCTGATCAACCACTGATTTTCGGGCAAATTTGCCTTGTTCTCTTCATTGTTACTATTTTTAACAGATAAGAATACCATATGTCAACGTCTTAAAACACCTGTAACAACCTGAATCTGCTTGATGAAGTGCGGGATGTAATGGATGGAGACGAGTATCTGAACATAGAAGTTGTGTTATTTATGGACGCCTCTTATCTCCTTTTCCAGGCCATGATAATATTTCATGACTTTTTTGACAAAATTTTCTGTTTCTTTTATATGTGGGATGCCTCTTGCCCTGCTGACACTATCCGGGCCGGCGTTATAAGCCGCAAGCGCGATCTCAGGATTCCCGTTGAATCGATTTAAGAGTTGTTTAAAATATTGTGCGCCTCCTAAAATATTTTCACGGGGATTGAAAGGATTTTTTATACTGAGGAGCTCAAAATTCCCAGGCATTATCTGCATAAGTCCCGTTGCCCCTTTTTTAGAAACAGCCCGGGGGTCAAAATCCGATTCGACTTTTATTATAGCTTTCAACAGCGAAAAGGCAACCCCGTGCCTTGTTGACGCTTCTTTAATGTATTTGTCATACTTGTTCGCTGGATGTGACCTTAAAGGTTTTGGTCGCTTTTCCCTTATGAATAGTCGATATTTTGATGATTTAGGGCTGTTGGTAAAATAATAGTTTCCTTCTTTATCGATATACAAATAGATATCGGCATAAATTGGTAAAACAGATAAGAACACAATGAATATTGTGCAAAAGATTACGATATATTTATGTCTGATACTGCTGGATACCATTCTTTATGACCATATTATGAGAAGTTTGAAAGTATAGTTCGATGGACTCGCAAAAAGCCGAATTTTAACCCTCCCCCGCCCATTGCCGCTGTACGTCCTTAAGAAATGTAAGGGCAAGTATCGAGAGGGTGATATGGCGATGCCGGCCCCGATATTTCGTCAGTTCATAGTGGTCGAGCCAGACTTCACCCTTGGCTGGTTTGAAATCCACCTCGATGCTCCAGCGCTGACATCCTGCCATAAGAAACTTTGCGAAAGTTACTCCTCCATAGCCCCCAAACATTGTGCCAAGTCCCGAAACAACAGCAAAGAATAGCAACAACCAATAGACAAATGTGATAATCTTTGAAGTTAGCATTGCATCGAAAAAAAACGTCTCTCATACGGCCTTCTTTGTGTTTAAGGTATAATGAAAAGTTTACCCGCCGGAAATCCAACAAGACAGTGGTAAAAGCCACGTTTTACTCAGGAGTGGCTAATGAAAAAAGACCGCGCGGGTTTTCGGTCGACTGTGATGGTTGTCATTCCCACTGTGAACGTCTTGATGGATGTTGTTATTTGATGAAATATCCTGTTACACGCCAAACCCCATCTTTTCCCAACGACGGGGTTACTGTTTCTATTGAAGAAGCTTTGTTTTTAAAGACTGTTTTGTATTGAATAACCACATATTCACCGTCTGGGGCACCGGGTAATGCCGTAGTATACTTCATTCCGACTATTTTTCTTGATACTACGTCGCCAAGAGGCTTTCGTAAGGACTGTAATGCTGTTTCCCATTGGCTTTTAGAGACGGCGTTTTTAAAATACTCGGACGTATTGTCCCAACTATCAGTGTAATTCCCAGCATCAACGACAGAAAGCCATATGTCAGCAACTTTTCCGGCCTCAGCCTCTTTATTCTGATTTGCTAAAAGAGAATGAGATACAAAAAACAGGATGAATACTGCAGCTACAAGCAACCGTTTCGACATTAATTTTACCTCTTTAATGGACTATCAGTAATTATTTTTATGCATCCAACGTCGCAAATCACCGGTGGCAAAAGCAGAGCAAGGAACGAGCGGCACTTTTTGCCGTCCGAGTGGACTGACTGATTGGGCAGGCTCAAAATGCAAATAGCCGTTGTAAGAGAGAAATAACCTCCAACTGAGTTTCAGAATCAATAGAACCAAGCTTTTTTATGAGACGTGTTTTATCAATTGTTCGTATCTGATCTAAAACGATTTGCCCTTTTTTCTTTTGAAATTTGCAGGATACTCTTGTGGGATAGTCCTTGCCTGCTGTAGTCAACGGGGCAACAATAACGGTGCGGATATGTCTATTCATTTCATCAGGCGAAATAACCAAACAGGGCCTGGTTTTCTGAATTTCAGATCCAACAGTAGGATCAAGATTTATCAAATATACATCGAATCGATTGACTACCATTGCCACTCTTCTTCATCCCAAGAATTTGAAATATTTTGGATTCCGTGTATCGGCATGTCATCATCATTTTCGGCCATTGTTTTAAAAGCAAGATCCCAACCAACCCTTGGATTTGAAACAGGACGAATAATGATCTGGTTTTTCTCTACTTCAAGCTCAACGTCCTCCATAATTCCTGTTTGCTCAAGTATAGGTTTTGGAATACGGACACCTTGGGAATTGCCAATTTTTACAACACGTGCTCTCATGGTCTACCTCCTTGACTTACTTATTAGGTGCCTACATTGTAATTACGTCGGTATTGAATGTCAAGGATTTATTAGTATCAGCTCAATAAATAGGGGGATTAAATTTTTGAAATGTTGGTCTCAATCCACGGTAAGCGTTAATTGAAATTAGAAATTAGAAATTTGGCCTCCCAGCTTTTGTGCTGTTAACTCGTAAACTTATTTTATCGCCCCCCCATTTCTAATTTCCAATTTCAAGTCTCAAGCCTCAAGCCGTAAAGGGCTACGATCCACAATCACTCTTACATACCTGGGGTTGACCCTATTTATTGAGCTATTACTATATTTCCCGGTTTTTGCTGTCCAACGACGCTAATCAGCCGCGCGGCTTTTTGCGCTTGGTTCTGCTCATTATTCATAGTGTGTCCACATGCGAATAATTTTAACAGTTTTTTCATCATCCATGGCCTGATAAACAATCCTGTGTTGGATATTTAATCGTCTTGAATAAGCACCCGCCAAATCACCGACGAGTTTTTCATAGGGTGGAGGGACTTGGTATGGGTTCCGGTGTAGTATTTCAATTATTTTTTCTGCTTTTGATCTAAGTCCGGAACCAGATAATTTTTTAGCATCTTTTTGAGCTTGCTTTGTAAAAACAATTCGCCAACTCACCAATCCAGTTCCTCTTTGCAGTTCTCTATGGGAGTTGCTAAACCTTTGCGGATAGACTCACGCATACCTGGAATATTCAAAAGATACATGGTTTCTTGAATTGAAAGCCAGTCATCTTCGGATATGAGAACTGCATTCCCCCTTTTCCCTGTTATAACAATAGGCTCATGTGATAATGATGCTTGATCAATGAGGCGGTATAGTTTTGTACGCGCCTCAGTAGCTGATAATGTTGGCATTTTTCACCTCCCTTCCTTTTTATCTAAAATACGCTATAGCGTACGCAATGTCAAGGTTTTATTTTAGCAGAGTAGAATAGAACCTCGGTGCAATTGATTTTAAACAACAATCAACTTTCCCGGTTCATCCGGAATTTGCGTGCTTCTGTAAATTGCATATGATATCACGAGGTTAAGTAGACAAAAAGCGGCGTAAGTGAAGTTGAGGATCGGTATTCCCCATCTCGCTGTGTGGGCAGAAAACCGTTTGCTTAACAGGCTGGAAGGAAAAACCGTCACTCTCAAGATGTGGTCTGCCTTGGCTGCCATCCGGTTCAACCGCGCAGATAAAGACTCAATGATTTCCCTATTTATTTCAGCCTGTTACGAGCAGGGCAAAACAATAAGTACGCGAAAACCGGAAGAACCAGATTCAGATTGTCAAGTTTACCCATAAATTTGTCGTAGACCAACCGGATTTCATACGTTGACATAGATCGTTCACAATGTTAATTTGTAGTTGCTCATGGCATGAAATTGGAAATTGGGTGGTATTATTGTAGGGGCAGGCCCCCGTGCCTGCGCTCATGATTTGGTGGAACCACCAAACACAGTGCAACCTCGGGGTGGTTGCCCATACGTTATCGTTGGTAATTAGAAATTTTGGAGGGATGAAACGAGTTCAAAGGTCTGAACCCTTGAACCCTAAACCATAACCCGGACAAGCCGGAAAAGCTCAAAGCCTGTAGCCGTTCACGGCTTGAAATTGGAAATTAGAAATTCGGGAGAAAAGCATGAGGCTAAATTTCCAATTTCTATTTTCTAATTTCGACGGTAAGTGTTCGCTTACTAAATTCTTTTGCCATTTTTGCAAGAACTTTACGACTAAGGGACTAAACCCTTTTTTATCTTCGGGGAGGGAAAGTGACCTTTCAGGAATTGATATTGGCCCTTGAAAAATACTGGGCAGATCAGGGATGCATTCTCCAGCAGCCGTATGACATTGAGGTAGGAGCAGGAACATTCAATCCTGCAACCTTTCTCAGGACCCTCGGCCCGGAACCATGGAATGTCGCTTACGTCGAGCCTTCCCGCAGACCCACCGACGGCAGGTACGGAGAGAATCCGAATAGACTCCAGCACTATTACCAGTATCAGGTTATCATGAAGCCGTCGCCGCTCGACATACAGGATATCTACCTTGATTCGCTGAGAAGCTTCGGGGTAAATACACTTGATCACGACATACGCTTTGTAGAAGATGACTGGGAATCTCCCACTCTGGGCGCCTGGGGTTTGGGATGGGAGGTCTGGCTCGACGGGATGGAAATAACCCAGTTTACCTACTTTCAGCAGGTGGGAGGTATAGATCTGAATCCTGTATGCGCTGAAATAACCTATGGAATCGAACGAATCGCTATGTATCTC
>JAUWOH010000382.1 GCA_030612225.1 Desulfobacteraceae bacterium | reverse complement strand
CCGCCTGTTTTTAGGAGGAGGAATGGCTCATAAAATTAATGTTATGTCGATAAAAAGTGAAAAACGAGGAGGATAATATGGAGATCAGCTTACGTGATTTGGAAGTAGGAGAAAAATGCAAGGTTGTCGGATATACAAAGGGCTCTACGTCTTATCGTGGAAAACTGCTTGCAATGGGGCTTACCAAGGGGACGGAATTTACCGTTGAACGCGTGGCTCCACTGGGTGATCCGGTAGAAATAAATGTGCGCGGTTTCGCCTTGAGTCTCAGAAAAGACGAGGCTGCGGCTGTTTTAGTAGAAAAGGAGGTTTAAGATGAATGATTACACTATTGGCGTCGCAGGGAATCCCAACTGCGGCAAAACAACTTTGTTCAACGCACTTACCGGTGCCAGACAAAGGGTTGGGAATTGGCCTGGAGTAACCGTGGAACGCAAGGCCGGAGAATACACACATACCGGCAAAATAATTGAAGTGGTGGATCTGCCTGGAATCTATTCGCTAACCGCAGCGTCAGTTGATGAAGAAGTTGCACGGGATTACATACTATCCAAAGAGGCTGATATCATTGTCAGCATTATAGATGCATCCAACCTTGAACGTAACCTGTATCTCACCGTCCAGCTCTTGGAAATGAAGACTCCGCTGGTTATAGCGCTTAATATGATGGACGTTGCAAGAAGCCGTAAGATCGATATCAATGTTGACGAGTTGTCCAGTCGTCTGGGTTGCCCTGTTGTTCCGATTGTTGCAACAAAGGGCGAAGGGATTGAAGGACTTAAATCCGTTATCAATCAGGCGGCGACAACAAAAACAGCACCAGCGACACCGGTTAATTATCCTGCTGAAATAGAAAAGGCCATCGACGAACTGATTCCGGCAATTCAGAGCTCTGTTGAAGGTCGAAATCTGGAACCTCGATGGGCAGCCATTAAGCTTCTTGAAGAAGACAGAATGGTATCCGAACTCGTGGGTAATAAAGCAGATAAAATTCTTATGCGCTGTAAAGAAAATATTGAAGTCAAGCTTGCTGAAGAAACTGATATTATACTGGCAGACAGCAGGTATGGCTTTATTAATGAGCTGACCGGGGAAACCGTTAAAAAAAGCACCAGGATACGCAAAACGTTTTCAGACGGAATCGATCGAATCGTGTTAAATCGCGTTCTTGGGATTCCAATATTTCTTGCGGCCATGTACCTGATGTTTATGGTTACAATAAATTTGGGGGGCGCTTTCATAGACTTTTTTGACATATTTGCCGGCACCATCTTTGTGGACGGATTTGGAAAATTACTGTTATCTATGGGCAGCCCGGATTGGCTTAATGCCATTTTTGCAGGAGGAGTCGGAGGCGGTATTCAGACTATTGCTACCTTTATACCGCCCATAGGATTCATGTTCCTTTGTCTTTCTCTGCTTGAAGACTCAGGTTACATGGCCCGTGCAGCGTTTGTTATGGACCGTTTTATGAGATTTATCGGATTGCCGGGTAAATCGTTTGTTCCAATGCTGGTCGGTTTTGGTTGTAATGTTCCTGCTATTATGGCGACACGTACCCTGGAAAATCAACGGGACAGAACTCTTACCATCATGATGAATCCATTCATGTCCTGCGGAGCGCGTCTTCCGGTTTATGCACTTTTTGCCGCTGCTTTTTTTCCAACAGGCGGGCAAAACCTGGTTTTTGGTCTCTACCTAATCGGTATTGGGTTTGCCGTTATAACAGGGCTTGTATTAAAAAGCACCGTGCTGAAAGGTGAGATTACGCCTTTTGTTATGGAACTTCCCCCATATCACATGCCTACTGTGCGAGGTGTAGTTTTACGAGCCTGGGAGCGGCTTAAAACCTTTATACTTCGTGCCGGAAAAATCATTATTCCTGTTGTAGTGATCTTGAGTTTTCTAAATTCCATGGGAACCGACGGAAGCTTTGGTAACGAAGATACGGACAAGTCAGCCCTTAGCGCTATAGGGAAATCGATTACGCCTGTTTTTTATCCCATGGGACTTACCAAAGATAACTGGCCGGCTACAGTGGGAATTTTTACAGGAATATTTGCCAAGGAAGCGGTTGTCGGGACCCTTGATGCTATGTATTCGCAAATGGATGCAAGTGCCGCGGGCGAAGAAGGAGAAGCAGAAGCTTTTGATTTTTGGGGAGGCATCAAAGAGTCGTTTACTACCATCCCTGAAAACCTGGCGGGTGTGGCAGGGACATTCCTCGACCCGCTGGGAATTTCGGTCGGTGATGTCAGCAGTATAGAAACAGCTTCAGAAGAACTGGAAGTAGGCAAGGGAGTTTTCGGGTCGATGATCAAACTTTTTGATGGTAAGATCGGAGCATTTGCCTATCTTCTCTTCATTTTGCTCTATTTTCCATGTGTGGCCGCAGTTGCTGCCGTTTATCGGGAGACGAATATGAAATGGACCATATTTGCCGGGGTCTGGACGACGGCAATCGGCTATATGGCTGCAACGCTTTTCTACCAGGTTGCTACAATAGGCCGTCATGCGGCATCTTCATTGTTCTGGATTGTTATTTTGATCGTTATTTTTGCTGCCAGTGTATTTGTCATGAGATATCTCGGCCGTAAAGGAGAAAAAACTGATTATATTGTTTTAGAAACGGCAAAAGCGACGGTGAAAGCATAGTATTATAATACCTAAAATAAAGATATCGTTAAGTGGTATATATGTTGAGTAGTTGAGTAGCGAAAGAAAAGGCAGAATGACCAATGACAACTCAACAACATAACAACTTAACTACTCAACAATTTGACGAAGTATGAAACCGGATAACCATGCCATGATACTTTCAGACATAAAGAAATACCTTTTAACAAACAAACAGATAACCCTGGGTGAACTTTGCATTCATTTTGACACCGAACCGGATGCAATGCGGGGTATGCTTGAGCACTGGATTAGAAAAGGCAAGGTTATGAAACATACTTTTGAAGAAAGTTGCAGTAATGGATGTTTAAAATGTTGCAATCATGATGCCATGGAGATTTATGAGTGGGTTGAATAGAAACAAAACGGTTGAACAAGCACTTATTCAGAGCGCGGAAAATCTCCAGCGGCAATTTGATGAGCATTGTCGCCTGTTATGTACTGCAACGTCAAAAGGCATTGTTGCTGGAAAAAGAAAACAAGACATTTGCGCTGATTGTCCATATAAACTTAAATTCAAAGAGACAATCGTAAACACAATACAAATACTTGAAAATACACGTAAAAATTTTAAATCTAAACAGATTGAGCTGCTAAGAAAAGAGCTGACGGCCATTTTGGTCCAGGAAATTTAACAAGCTATTTTAGTGGATGTCTTACGGTCTTAGCTGTAGGCTGAGAAAGTGAAGGCGTAACTTGAATTCAATTTAAAGTTGCGTCTTTTTTTTTGGCAAAGAGATCAGACGACAGAAATAGAATAGAAAAAATTGTTAAGTTCATGAAATTACAAACTTTAGTTTCACACCCTTAGACCGACTTAAAAATATCCTGATTAAGATTCGCGGCTGAAATGATTTTTAG
>JAUWOH010000384.1 GCA_030612225.1 Desulfobacteraceae bacterium | reverse complement strand
GACTTTTTACGGCACCATCAAAATTAAAAACCCGGTTTTTTAACAGGCATTGATGATCTGTGAATTGTTAATGGTGGTAATTTATGCGCATCCTTGTTGTTGATGATCAGGCAGTTGCAAGACAATTTATTGAAAAAATTCTCAAAGGTTGGGGACATACTGTCTATCTTGCAGAAAACGGAAGCAAAGCCTGGATAACCCTTTTGTCCGTAACCGTTGACATGATAGTTACAGACTGGATGATGCCCGAAATGAACGGGCTTGAACTCTGCCGAAAAATCCGCAGCGCCGGCTTTGATAAATATATATATATTATTCTTGTCAGTGCCAGGGATACACAGCAGGATATCATTCGAGGTCTTGAGGTGGGGGTCGATGATTACATTACCAAGCCGGTCAACACGGAAGAATTTCGGGCGCGTATAGAAATCGGCGAGAGAATTGTAGGCCTGGAGAAAAAACTTCACACCAGGCACGCTGAAATAGAAAGAAATTATTATCAGACAATTCAGATGTTTACCAATTTAATTGAAGTGGTAGATGAGGAACTGGGAGGACATTGCAAACGAGTTGCCAAACTATGTTTGAGACTTGCAAAATTTTATCCTGATGTTGCCCAGGAGGATTTACCTGTTTTAGAGGCTGCCGGCCTGCTCCACGATATCGGTATGATAGGTTTACCAAAGGAAATAGTATCAAAGAAAAGAGCTGAAATGAATGGAGATGAAAAAAAGCTCTATATGTCCCACCCTGTCCAGGGAGAAATAATTTTAAAGGAAATTGAATTTTTAAAACCGATTTCCATTTTGGTAAGAAGCCACCATGAACAGGTAAACGGTCGCGGTTACCCGGACGGATTGAAAGGAGAAGAAATACCTTTATTGTCCAGGATTATCTCCGGAGCGTCCATATATGACAGCCTTGTTAAAAAGTGGAAGATTCCTATGGAAGATATTCCGGGCAGACTGCAGCAGCAACGGGGATATCAGCTCGAAAGTGACCTTATAGATTATCTGCTGGAAATAAACCTGGAAAATATTCATAAAGAGGAAGAGAAAAATTATTACAAAATTACATTAGATGAGCTTAAGGAAGGCATGGTGCTTACAAGCAATGTCAGAATGAAAAGCGGAGCTCTTGTATTTCCCGCTCTGACTGAACTGACAAACCATGGTATCGAAAAACTGAACGACTACCGCAAACTCGACTGTATTGCAGATACGGTGTGCGTTTATAAATTCCAGCCTGGACAAGCTGGAAGAAAAGATGAAAATACCATTGGCATTAACGTTTGAGAAACCGTGAACCCTGAACCTTGAACGTTTACAACTTTCTTAACGAAACAAGCAAGTATGAGGGCATAAAATGGATATTGCAACTATCATTGGACTTGTAGGAGGATCTTTTTTAGTACTATCTGCCATCATTATCGGCGGAAGCGCCCTGATCTTTATAAACATTCCAGGAGTCTTAATTGTTGTTGGCGGAACCCTGGCCATATGTTTTATTAAATTTTCCATGGGAGATGTTATTAATACAATAAAGGTGGTCATGAAGGCATTTTTAGTTAAAATGGAACCAGCTGGTGAAACGGTTACAAGGCTGGTTGCTTTGGCAAAAATTGCTAAAAAAGAAGGTCTTATAGCTCTTGAAAATGAAAAAGCAGAAGACGAATTCACCGCCAAGGCCGTCCAATATTTATCTGATGGTATTGATGAAGGTCTCATTGAGGATATGCTTAATAAGGATATCCGTCTGACTGTTCAGCGCCACTCTGTCGGCCAGAGTGTTTTTAAAGGCATGGGAGCGTCAGCACCTGCCTTTGGAATGATCGGAACATTGATAGGCCTTGTGCAGATGCTTGCCTCTATGGACGATCCCAGCAGTATCGGGCCTGCCATGGCTGTTGCACTGTTGACCACACTTTATGGCGCTCTTATAGCCAACCTTATCTGCCTCCCCATCGCAGAAAAACTCGCCTTTAGAAGTCAGCAGGAACAGGACAATAAGAGCATAATCCGTGAGGCTGCCATTGGAATTGCCCAGGGAATTTCTCCCATGGTTCTCGAACAGTCGCTGAAGATCTACCTTTCACCGAAAGATCGGGATAAAGCCAAACCGACAAAGGGTAAAGATGAGTGACGAATTAGAAACAAAAATTAAAAAGCTCGAGACAGAAGTAAGCGAAGGTGCTCCTGCATGGGTTGTAACATTCGGAGACCTGATGAGCCTGCTCCTTTGCTTTTTTGTTCTTTTGCTTTCTTTTTCTGAAATGGATAGGGCCGTATACAAGCAGGTTGCAGGATCCCTTAGAAAGGCCTTTGGCGTTCAGCGCAAGGTCAAGACCATGGATCCGGCCAAAGGAATAAAGATGATCGCCAAGGATTTTGATCAGGAGCTTATTGCAACCCAGCAGCGTGAAGAGTTTATTGTAACCCAGGAAAGGAAAACAATTGGAAAAGAGCTTAAAAAAGCCGTGGAGACTCTTTCGCAGGGTATGAAAAATATGATCCAGGTGGAAGTAGGTGATAAAGAAATAACTGTCCGGCTTATGGGCGAAACAACCTTTGATTCCGGAAAAGCAGATATTAAACAGCAGATGAAGCCGCTTTTAATAAAGATAGGATCAGTTTTAAAGAAAACCAAAGGCAACATAACAGTTACCGGTCACACCGACAATGTCCCGCTGAGAAGCAACTGGATATATAAGTCAAATCTGGAATTATCGATTGCCCGCGCTGCTTCAGTAGCGGAATTTCTATTGCACAAAGCGTATATTAAGCCTTCTCGTATTGCAGCTATGGGATATGGAGAATATCGTGCACAGGAATCTAATGTTACAAAAGAAGGGAGGAGGAAAAACCGACGAGTGGAGATTATTCTCAAGCCCAGGTCTTTAAAAGAATAGTAGCCGTTCACGGGTTCAAAGGTTCAGGGTTCAGAGGGTGTCGTTCTCAACACAAATCTGAATCCCAGCGAAAATTGTAAGCCCTGAATCGAGAAGGTATGAGCATTGAACGATTTAAAGATATTGAGGCCATGCAGTTAGCCTGAAGGGTAAGCGTTCACAGGCACCGCAGCTGCACGCGATCAGGGCGACCAGCATAGCAGACTATAGCTGGTCGCCCTGATCACGCACATCTGCAGCACCTGTGAACGCTTACAGGACGGAGATTGTGCGATCTTTTTGTTTCGAATGGGTGTGAACGGGTACCCTGAAGGTTTACTTGCAAGGTCGACAAAATAATCAACCCTGAACCTCTGAACGTTGAACCTTTGAACGCTTCCTAGAACTTAAACCCGGCTTCAATAAACGGCCCGCTAAAATCAACATCCACCTTAACGTCCTCTTCATCAATTTCCAACTTATCATATCGATAACCTGCAGCTGCAAACACAGGTCCAAAAACATTAAACTTCACCCTTCCGATCAGGCTGTATAGCTTGTTTCCGCTGTATGATATTCCCCTGACCTCTCCCTCAATTGCAAGTTTATCAACAGGCGTTATCTGCAA
>JAUWOH010000447.1 GCA_030612225.1 Desulfobacteraceae bacterium | reverse complement strand
ATGCCCTGGAACTGCTTGGCGCGCCATAGAAGCACCATCACGGAGATCACCATCCTTCGCATCACCACCACTGAATGTGTCGAAGGTAGAACCTACTATTCCCAGGGCTTATCTTTCAGAGATGCAAGGAAATAAATGGTTTAGGAATATTCACTTGACATATCTTATGGGCTTTATCAGTTCCCGAATTTTACCTGTTTCTACGGCCTCTAAAAATTCATGCCCAAGGCGTTCGCTTTTTTTAATAACCGTCTTCCAGCATTCAATACGCTCAGCATTGCGCCCATTAAAATGCCGGAAATCATTTCTGTCAGGTATTTTTTTTCGGGGCAGACGTTTAACAAATTTTTCAGATGGCGCTATGAGTAATACATTATCCATATTCGACAAAGACGGCTTCCGCCAGAATAATTTCTTATCAAGCCATCCGGGAATAATGCGGTCTGCATAGTGCGGAAAAAGTACTATTCCTTCATCCTTGCCCAGAAAAGGAATGTCCATATGATAGTCTATAACTCCGCCGTCCCTGTAGGTGCCCTTTGGTGCGTGGGCAATATTATCCACACCGGACATAATAATTGGTATTGAACCTGATGCCAGCAAAGCTTTTTTTATGTTATTTGCTTTGACAGGAATTTTTCTGATGGGAAAATCATCCATTGCCCAAAAAGGGGGAAGGGTTCTCTCATCATAAAAGAGAGCCCTTTCAAAAAAGAATCTCAACAGTTTCCTTCTGATTGTATTGAAAAGCATGGCGGCCATTAATCCAGATGCAAGAAACAGCTTTTTATCGCTGGAAACAGCCCATTTTGACCGAACTGCCATTATATTAAGGCGCATATAAGGATGCTGCAATATTTCATTGATCCTGTTATCATCAAGAAAACCATCCATAATGCGAATGGTTTCACGCGTTACCTCTTCAGGCCCGGGGTTTGAACTGTAGTGCTGGTCAAGGTATTCCGCCTGAAACCGATCGATAGCTTTTTGGTGATTGTTTTGCGAAGCTGCTGCAAATCGCCATGCACCAATGGAAGAACCAATCAGGAAAAGGGGTTTCGTTCGCATTTTAAACCAGGAGGAAAAAATTACCCGATCAAGATTATTGAGAACCAGCCATTTTGGCCCGCCGGCCGCACCGGCAATAACTTTTATCATTTCCGGCCTAAGGCCTTCTTCTCTTATTTTTGAAAACGCTTTTTTGCCGGCAAGGAATACTAAATTTTCAGTTGAAGAATGCAAAATTATCAATCCTTTCAAATTAGCTCATAGAATGCATGTAACCGTTCACAGGTTCAAAGGTTCAGGGTTCAAAATTTCGAAGTTCAATGCAAAAATCAACCGTTGATAGGTCATACCTGTCGAAGATCCCGCTGGGCGGGGAACTTTGGTTGCCACTTTGGGTTGAAAAAGCAACTTTAAACCCTGAACCCGTGAACGGCTATGAATGCATTTTAGGAATGAAAACAAATCGAGTCAATTAAAAACGAATATTTGCTCTTTTTTCTTGACTCTTTTTTTATCCAGGGCTTTAGGATACACTATTTTTAAAGTGACTAAAGTGCCTAAAATGAACTAAAGTGTCTAAAGTTAAGGAATTTTGTCTGTTTTATTTTTATAAAAAGGATAGACTTGTCTGACGGTTTTATGACGGAGCAGAGCGACACCACAACTTTAGGCATTTTAGGCACTTTAGCTCACTTTTTGTGATATACGGGAGGTTAAATTATGAGTGACACTTACGAAAAATTAAGACAACGGCTTGACGATCTGGCCACGGGATATCCCGCCACAAAAACGGGGGTAGAAATCAGGATACTCAAAAAGCTTTTTACCATAGAGGATGCCGAGCTGTTTTTGGGGCTTTTACCTCTGCTGGAATCACCGGATGACGCAGCCTCACGACTTGGCCGTGATCCGATCAATACAGCAGAACAAATGGAGCAAATGGCAAAAAAGGGCTTGCTGTTTCGCCAGGTAAAGGATGATAGCGCACGATATGCTGCAATACCGTTTGTAGTTGGCTTATTTGAGTTCCAGCTAAATTCTGTGGATCGTGAGTTATCCGATGATCTTTATGAGTACTACGAAACGGCGCTGGGTCGCACTTTCCAATCATTCAAAACACCTGTTATGCGAACGATTCCCATTAATCGTGAACTGGTTGCAAAATGGCCTGTTGCGCCCTATGAAGATGTTCTTGAAATTATTGACAATCAGAAAACTATTGCAATTGCACCCTGTATTTGCCGCAAGACTGCAAAACTGGCCGGCAAGGGATGCGATAAACCACTTGAAGCCTGCTTTTTGTTCGGTTCTCACGGACGATATTATGTTGATAATGGAATGGGGCGTTATATCAGTAAGGAAGAAGCCAAAAAGATTGTCATAGAAAATGAAAAAGCAGGTCTTGTAATGCAACCTTTTAATTCACAGAAGGTAGGAGGCATGTGCAGTTGCTGCGGAGATTGCTGCGGAATGCTCAGGTCCTTGAAAAAGCAGCCGGTTCCCTCTGCTGCTGTACAGAGCAATTATTTTGCACAGGTTGATGATGAAGAATGTTCAGGATGTGAAACCTGCATCGACAGGTGCCAGATGGAAGCCATTGATATTATAGATGAAATCGCAATAATTAATCTTGACAGGTGCATAGGCTGTGGTCTGTGTGTAACCACCTGTCCTGAAGAAGCCTTAAGTTTAATTAAAAAACCGGAAGACCTGCAATACCTGCCTCCTAAAACCGGTATGGAAAC
>JAUWOH010000419.1 GCA_030612225.1 Desulfobacteraceae bacterium | reverse complement strand
TAAAGTAAAACCCAAAGATGGTGCGATATCTGTTGCCCAGTACCAGGTATCTGCAAGCTTTGCCACACAGTAGGTAAGGAGCATCCAACCGGAAATCTTGGCCAGAAGCTCTATAACATTATCTTTTACAAGCTTTTTCCTTGTAATAGCTTCGGTAATTTTTGTAATAAGTATGGTAAAGCAGGGACCACATGCCGCTGCAGACCATGTAAAAAGAAAAAACGTCGTGGGCCAGACAAGGACCCCTTCCCGGAATCCAAAAGGACGCCCGAAAAGCACACCTGCAACACCACCTAAAGATCCCTGGTGGAAAAAGGAAAGGAATGCACCTGTTGCTGCAAATACAGCCATGGTTTCGTGCATGTTGTGGGTGAGATTGTGAAAGAAAGGCACCTTGTCGATCTGGCGGTTTTCAAGAACAAGGGGAATATACTCGATACAAAGAACGCCAAAATAACATGTAAGACAAAAGGCTACTTCAGTCAACATTGAATGGACGTTGGCATGCCAGAAAATAAACCATCCCCTCAAAGGTTGCCCGATGTCGATGGCAAGGATTAAAAGTGCCGAACTGTAACAGATGAACCCGATCAGCACGGCATAGTTGATAATATTTTTCAGCTCATCCTTTCCGACAATATACTTTAAGAAACCGGTAAAAAAAGCGCCACCGCCAAGTGCGATTACTGCAAGATCAGCCCAGATCCATATTGCAAACCCGTAAGCATTATTCATATTGGTCTGGTTCAGGCCCTTCATCCAGCAAAGCAGCATGGCAAAAACGCCCCACAACAATACGGCACCTACAATGATGATCCCTAAAATAAATTGCCATGGGGGACAGCGTTTAACTCCCCTGGGTATTAATGCAGAATCCATAAAATCCGTGCTCCTGAATATATTGGGTTAATATTATAACTCTTTTTTAAGATAGTTATCTCCTGACCGCCTCACCCATTCCAGGCTTGAAAGATAATAGACCTTGGGATTCGTTCCCAGTCTCTCAAGCAGTCTGAATGCCTTGGGATTTTTCGGCTTCCCACCATGTTTGTGGTCCGGCTGAACCATCTTATTAACTGCATGGTTTTTATTATTAAGATCACCGAATGTGATGGCGCCGGCAGGGCATGCCTGGGTACATGCAGTCTGATATTCATCTTCTTTAAGCTCTTTTCGCTCTTCAAAATGTGCCTTGTCCATTGCAAGCTGATATCTGTGGAAACAGAAACTGCACTTTTCAACAACACCACGCATACGAACGGAAACATTCGGGCTTAATGATTTTTCCATCCCGTCAGGCCAGACAGGATCCCACCAGTTAAAAAGCCGGGCATGATACGGACATGCGACCATGCAATATCTACACCCAAAACAGCGGGTATAAATCTGGCTGACAATCCCTGTTTCAGTGCTGTAATCCGTTGCTGTTGCAGGACAAACGGAAACGCAGGGACTGTGACCATGATCGCCTTCACAGTGCATGCACGGTCTTGGAAGATAACATATTTCAGTATCAGGAAAAGATTTGCCGTTTGTTAGCTTATAAACACGCATCCATGCGATGGAAAGAAGTTTGTCTGATTCATCTTCACGAAACGGTACATTATTTTCTGCCATGCACGCCACCATGCAGGAGCCACATCCTGTACATTTATCCAGGTCTATGACCATTCCAAACTTTTTAGCTTTTTCTTGTTTCATCGGAACCTCTTTGGATTGACGATTTTCAGGCTTTTACAAGCTTTGCATTGATTCCCCAGGCTGCATCATGCCCAGTTGATGAGTCTTCCACCGGACCTATAAGCTGGTTAATATTTATTCCCTTGCCTGTCAGAAATTTATCATAGGCTGTATGGCCCAGCCCGCTGGGCATGGCCACTATACCAGGCATAATCCCATCAAAAAGATGTACTTTTACTTTCGCACTTCCTTTCGGAGTAGTTAATTTTGCATATCGACCCTCGGACACACCGAGTTTCCCGGCAGTTTCCGGATTAATTTCGACAAAAACGTCTTTGCCTTTAAGAACCGTATCTTCAACGGTCTTTATAACAAAAGGCGGGTCACCGATGAAACCACCTGCAAGTCTCATGGAATCATACGGTATAAGTACAAGGGGAAAGGATGCCTCATCCCCTTCCGGCTTGACCGGGGTATAACGCGACAGCGAATTTATTTCATCGCTTGTAAACTCAAACCTGGTTGAAGCTGTTTCAAATCCTTTCTTCCATCCGGGAACTGCAAATCCGGCATCTATCCAGTACCCGTTTTCAACCAATTGGTCCCACTTATCGCCTAATGTTTCTTCAAGGCAAGCTTCATAATTCTCCCAGGGAAATGCATTGGCTATAAAACCGCCCATCGATTTTGCAAGGCGCATAATTACATCGCCTGTATATTTTGTGTTAAACTGGGGATCTACCACCGGCTTTGAAAGGCCGATTATCGGCTTTTGAAATCCGGTCGCTGCAGGCACATCCTCGTAGCGCTCCAGATAAATATGGTTCGGAAGGATAAAATCAGCCATTTCAGCAGTCTCATCCATGTAAGATGAGAAACTAACTACAAACGGTATTTTTTCAAACGCTTTCTTTACCGACGATGTGTCCGGCATTGTATAACAAGGATTTGATTCTGAAACAAAAAGAACTTCAACAGGGGATACATCCGCAGAATTTATGATTTCAGGAAATCTGTTGAGCAGGTACCTTGCATGGAGGTATTTTTCTATTCCAGCGCCATCTAGTCGCCCTTTTTGCATGCCCGTTGAAGCAACAGAGTCCATGTTCAGTTCAGGCCAGTTAATATAATCCGGTTCGGGAAGGGTCCAGACACCTCCCTTTTCATTTATATTGCCAACAAGTGCGTTTAAGGCATGAACAGCCATAAATTCTTTCAGACTCCCTGGCGAACGGCCCTGACCCCTGCCACAAATCGCCAGAGGTTTTGAACTGCGGGCAAAATCTCTTGCCAGAGATACTATTACAGCCTTGTCGATGCCTGTAACCTTTGCAACAATTTCAGGGCTGTACCCGTCAAGTATGCGCCGTTTCCATTTATCAAACCCGGCTGAATAATTATTCACAAAACTTTTGTTATAAATGGACTCTTTAATGATAACATTTGCGAGTCCCAGT
>JAUWOH010000085.1 GCA_030612225.1 Desulfobacteraceae bacterium | reverse complement strand
TTTCATTTGAAACTACTATTATTAACCTGAAAACTCAACCTTTTTTTCCTTTTAAAGCTACAATCTTCACATCTCCCCACATACCAATTTTATCGTCTGTTATAACAGCAATCCCTTTCACCCCCTCAATCGTTTTCCCGAAATCTATAGCTTTTTGAATATCTGTTTTTTTCATAACATGGTTTCCTATTGAAGTCGCAGCAGCATCAGCAAGAGAGCATGATTCGGATACAACACATACTGCGTCAGCTTTTCCCATACTAAAGGAATGACCGACACTTCCGGAAGATGTGCATACAGCGACCTGTTTGCCGCCCGGGTCAACATGCAAACCGATATGCATGCTAAGTGTTGATTTTCCAGCAAAAATACCGACTGTTACAGGATTATATGTTTTTATAAACAAATCACCGCCATTTTCTACTATAACCTCATCAGTATGTCCTAAAATACCAATACCGACATGCTCAGCAATGGCTCCCGCTACAGAAGCCATTGGACCAACACCTGCTTTTTCACCGGCTTGCGTCATATCTGATATTATGTTTGGTACAGGTTCGTTAATCTTCCATGGTTGAAGCGTTTTTTTAAATTCCGGATACCTTTTGATATATGTTTCTATATAGCCCCTGTATTGCAGGGTTAATTCCCGTGCAATATGCTTTAGATTTTTTGCAGAATGGATATAAAGATCGGTCTCTTTCACAGCCACTTGAAAAGATACGAGGTTGTTAACGCAGACTGTATTCCGGTATGATCGCTTTTGATACATGATGGGTTCCGGGTTACGTGTTACGGGGTACGGGTTGCGGGTTACGAGGTACGGGTTACGAGTCAATGTCATTAACTTAAGCGATTATTGATTATTGAACCTCAGAATATCGAACAAGGAATATCGAATTTCGAAGTGTTTTTCCTTACTTCTGCGGTTCGATATTCCTTGTTCGATATTCGATATTCAAAAAACGAGGTATCCACTTTTTACAACACATACCTCGCAACTCGTACCTCGCAACTCGTCCCCCGCAACCCGTAACTCGAAACCCGTAACATTATCTTTCAATATAAAATCATCATGTTGCCTGAAATCAACAACAATTTGTTGATATGGCTTTGCTAAACCACTAATAATACTGTGGCTCAGGTCTCATATTCTCAGGACACTGTCTAAGGAAATATTGATCCGTCATCCCTGCAATAAAATCCCTTACCATCTCTTCTTTGCTGTGATTAATAAGATAATTTTCAGACATATCCTTTAAAAAACGTGTAAAAATAACTGAAGAATGATTTTCATTTTCAAGATCATTAAGGTATTTTTCAAAAAGCATTTTAAAAAGCTTCTTTATTGTACCTAAATGCTTTTTTATTTTTGGATTCATATAAATATGCTTGAAATTGAATTCTTTCAGCAGTTTTAATGCATCTGAAATTTCAGGACTGAATGCAATGTAAATATTTTGAAAGCTGTTTTCGATCATATCAGTCACAAGATTAAATACAATTGTTCCGTTTGAATCTCCGAGGTATTTAACGCTTTCTTTTGGAAGATCAGATCTTTTTATCATATCCAGACGTATGGCATCCTCAATATCTCTTCCTATGTAGCTGATTGTATCTGTCATTCTAACAACACAACCTTCCAGAGTCATCGGTATAAGTGAAGTATCAGGATCTTCTTTTTTGGCAGCCACCTCTTTTTCAAGTTTTTCAAATGATTTTTCCCTTTTAGGCTTAAGCTTTCTGTCATGAATTTCTCCATCATGGCACAGAATTCCATCCAGGGTTTGAAGACACAAATTCCATCCGGCCCCATTCCTTTCTACCCTGTCAAGAAACTGGATACTCTGAACGCTATGCCTGAAATACCCGATACCATTATTTTTACAAATATCTGAAAGAATCCTTTCACCGTCATGACCAAAAGGTGTATGTCCGATATCATGCCCCAAGGCAATTGCTTCTATTAAATCTTCGTTTAATCCAAGAAATCGACCCACAGTCCTCGCAATTTTCGATACAAGCTGAACGTGCAGCACCCTGTGAGTAATGTGATCGTTTTTTATAAGATAAAAAACCTGAGTCTTGTCTATATATCGTGTATAAGCACTTGAATGTAAAATTCGATCCACATCAACAGCAAACGCCTGGCGGTATTCTGTTTCAATTTTCTTTTCATCCATGCGACGCACAGCATTTTTGTTTAAAGTTGCGACTGGAGAGAGGTTCTCCGATTCTCGCTGCTCTAAAGCCAGCTTAATACTATCAAGAGTAAAATTTTTAGATTTCTTCATTATCTATCATAGTCTCCATGAGCTCTTTATAATCTATTCCGGCCTTTCTGAAACCTTCTTTACCATATTTCATATTCGCTTCAAGGACATAAAATTTTTTGTTATACCTGCATATATCAATACCAACATCATTCCATTGGCAATTTTTTGCAGTATGAAGTGCAAGATCAAGAGCCTCTGCAGGAACAGGATCTAAGCTGACAATACCTCCAAGGGCGACATTACTTCTAAACTCACCCTCAGAAGCAATGCGCCAGTAGGAATGAACAATTTTTTTTCCTATAACAACTACCCGTATATCACGGTCTGTGGGCAGGTATTCCTGGATATATGCTACATCCGTCACTTTCAGATATGCTTCCAGTTCATTCTTATCTTTAATAAGGTAAACCCCTCGGCCCATTGCTGATCCGCGAGGAATTTTACCTATAAATGGAAATTGGAAATGATCAGTAATGGTCTTTTTCTGGCGCTTTCCATAAAAAACCCTTGTTCTTGGATGTGGTATCGTAAGCAGGTTAAATAGAGCTGTTTGTTTTATCTTGTCCTGAACACATTTATAAGTATGGTAGCTTGGAAAAGTTTTTTTACCCATTGCATCAAACAGGTCAGCATAGAATGTTGTCGGGTAATATATTTTCCCGGCGTTTCTTATCAGGTTGGCTTCCTCATCACTATAGTCGGAAAAATTAGGTTTGACTCCAAGTGTGGTAACATTTCTGCATCCTTTAAGGCGTGCTTCAAGTGCAATTACTTTTGATGTGTTAGCCATATTCTGACCTCGTTAAGTGGTTTAGTAGTTGAGTTGTTAAGTTGTTGTTATAATAACTCATATCTATTGTTTGCTGAATAATTGTACATTCGGTGCTTAAAAAGTTGTAACATCTGGAAATAATAGTTATTACTTTCTTACTCAACCACTTAACCACTCAACTACTCAACGAATTCTGCATATTGGTATTTTTCACGCTTCAAACAGTTTTTTGATAATTTCCATGCTCCGTTTTGTATGACTTCCTTGCCAGTATATCCTCTTACATTCTATGCAAGTTTTAAAGGAATCCTGATTTTCCCATACATAATCAGGCACAACAGATCGTATGGAATTCTTATTAATCGTTCTTATTTCTGTATTGCATTTAATACACCGGGTAAATGTTTTTATATCTTCGTAAACAATTCCGAGTGTTTTAATCACTTCCTGCAACTGTTTAAAAGGTTTATCGGATTTTATAAAAATCAATTTATCGGTCTTGTACTCATCCCGGATACGTTTAGTTCGAGTCAGCAGTATCCTGCCGCTTTCAGCCGGATTTATAATACCGGGGTCGTAAATCGTATCAAATCCCAGTATTCGCAGCCATTTAGCAAGTTTGCCGAGTGTTTTTTCCGCTGCAAAGTTTATTTCCATGATTGGAAGAATATATATAACACTTGGGCTTCATCTTTCAATAGATAAAAGCTGATGGCGTCGTAAAAAGTCCCACCTACTGCGTTGCAGCGGTTTTTCAGAAACTCGGCATACTACATGTATTGCCTCGTTCCTGAAAAACCACTGCGCCTTGCACCCCAAGGGCACTTCCTGCGGGGCGTATATTGAACTTTCTACTTAGCACCCCAAGGGCATTTCCTGCGGGCACCATCGGTGATACTTTTTACTACGCCATCAAAGTTAATATGCTTGGTAGTTTAGAATTGGGTATTTAATTGATTTCACACTGGAGGTTTGGAGAAAAATTTAAAATGGGCAAAAAAAAAGGGCACCCGTTGCCGGAATGCCCTTTAAATTTGTTATTTAATTATTCTTTTTCGACGTTTTTTGCTGAAGGTCCCCGATCACCCTCTTCCACGTCAAACGTCACCCGATCGCCCTCGGAAAGGGTTTTGAAACCTGACATATTGATCGAACTGTGATGAACAAAAATGTCACCACCATCCTCTTTTTCAATAAAGCCATACCCCTTCTTGTCACTAAACCATTTTACAATACCGTTTGCCAAAACACTAATCTCCTTTTAAAAATAATTATTGCCCGCTGCCCTAAATCGCCGCCCTCTCAAAGAAAACACTTCATCAGAGCAAAACCAACCGGTTTTTATTACCGGAACACTATTAAATAGTACAAATATGATATATCTCGTAAAAGTCAAGAAAAAAATGTTAATCCATTGCAGCAGTTAAAAAAATATCTGTTTTTTTAAGTGAAATCTATTTTGTACCCATCACGCTCATTAGAAACAAAAGGTTTCGCAATCACCGTCCTGTAAGCTTTCACAGGCGCTACAGATGGGCGCGCTCATTGCGATCAGCTATAGTCTGCTATGCTGGGGGGGGTGCCCTGATCGCGTGCAGATGCGGTACCTGTGAACGCTTACTCTATTTTTCCTTCAACACCTCATAAGCTTCTTGTATTTCTTTAAATCGTTTTTCTGCAATCTCCTGGAATTCTTTGCCAAGATGAACAACTTTATCAGGGTGGTATTTTTTTGCACTCTTTCTATACGCTTCTTTTATCTTCTCCTGTGATGCATCTTTTTCAATACCAAGTACTTCAAAAGGATCTTTTATAGAGCGGTTTTTTGCAAACTGAGAATTTGAACCTGAAGTCTTGTTGTTTGAAAATCTTTGCCCTTGATTTTGTTCAAACGACTTACTTGCCTGCTCGAAATTTGCTTTGTTGTATTCCTGTTTCCTTTTATTAAAATATAAATATCTGAACAAAAGACCTAAAATAGCCAGATCATCCAACCACCCCCAGCCGACAATGAAATCAGGAAGTATGTCATATGGGGAAAGCACATAAAGAACAGCTAATATTATTAGTATTATTTTCATAGCTTTATATAATCATCTTTAATTTATATCTTTAGCAACTCAGGTTGTCAGGTTCATAGTTCACGGTTCACGGTTGGTCGCCTTGTGCTCTTCATATTTAAGGTAAACTTTTCGAGCCAATTCACGCCTGCCTGTGCGACGGAAGACAGGTGCCTGCCATACCTCATATCTTCAAAATGTTAAATTTTCACCTGCCCGTAATGCTCTCGCTTGCGAGGCTGGCGGGTCGATCTTTAACCTTGAACCGTGAACCCTTGAACTGTGAACCTGAATTACTATCTTTAATAATCAGACTGCCAATTTCACAACCGATATTCCTTGCAATTACAGGGCACTTTGCTTTTAATATGAAAAATATGCTTTTGTCTGCATTGCTAAGCGTTTCATAATTGCCCTGCCCTTTTGCTATGATTAGATCTGCATCGGAAAAATGTCTTAAAAATTCTTTAGAACAATTTTCAAGTATTGTCCCGGGTGCATCTGACCCGTTGTCGATTACCTCAACAATGTCAGTTAAGCCTGCGGTTTTAGCATCAATTAAAGTAGCATCGTTTATAACAGGATACCCACGTACAACAAAAGTTATTTTATCATTCGGCATTTGTTGTATCAGCAGTCTGTCAAAAACGATTTCCCCGGTATTATCACCTATATAAAGAATTTTTTTTGCCAAATTCATGGCTATGCGAAATTTTTCTATATTTCCTGACAATTTCTGTGACAAAGCTTGTTCTATTGTTTCAATTATATAGGATTTACTCAGATTATGAACTGCGCCGGAGTCTATAATATTTCCGGCAATGGCAAAACGTACTGCTGCCTCAAAAGGATCTGAAGCTTTCTTAACCCTGTCTGAAAGATCAGGATAAATATCAAGCGCCAATTTGTTAAAGCTGTCTTTTAATTTTTTGTAAGGATCCTGACTCCCGGAAATTTCCCTTATTAATCTGTGAATATATTGGCCCATAACAGGTGGAGATTTACTAAGATCCATCTTGCTTACAGATCTAAGAACTCCTCTGAGTATCTTTTCCTGAAGTTTTTCATCTGAAGTCGCAATTCTTGCCGCTTCAAGTGTCTGGCGAATAAAGCACGGTATGCAATCGAAGTATGTTTTCATATCACCTTAATTATAAAAATATATTGGTTTTTGTAGCAAAACATTTTCGCCACAAAGACACTAAGATGATTTTTATCAAACAATTTTTCGTAACTCAGGTTGTCCAGGTTCACGGTTCAAAGTTCAAGGTTAGTGACTTAGCATATCGTAATAATCGGATGAATTTTGCATTCGCTTCGGAATTGAAACCCTGGCAAGTCATGTTTATTTGTCGGGTAAGAAACCTTCAGGGTCATTCCGCCTGCCTATTGCCTACTAAGAAAGAAATTTTGAACCCATGAACCCTGAACCCATGAACCAGTCACTGTTTATTTTATGCCTTTGTGGCAATTTTAAGGTTTTTAACTATTTACATAATTATCAATATATAGTATTTTACTTGACTAACAACACAACATGTTGTATAAAAAAGATGTTGCATAACTGCTTTAAAAGGAAATGATGAATAGAAGAAATTTTCTAATAAAAAGTGCTTTTTTGATGGCCGGAAGTCTCCTCGGTCTTAACAGTTTTTCAAAAGCTTTTGCCATATGTGAGAAAGAAAATGATTCCTCTTTTCAACCTTTAATTTCCATTATAATAGATGATATCGGATACAGCATATCCCGTGCAAGAGATTTTTTAAGTCTTAACATTCCGATTACCTTTTCCGTCCTGCCCTGTCTTTCCAATTCATATAATCTTGCTGTTGAAATCGACGACAAAGGCCATGAAATCATGCTGCATCAACCCATGGAACCTTATAATTCACACCTTGATCCAGGCCCTGGTGCACTATATGTCGGATATGAAACGGAAAAGATCGCAGGTATTGTGGAAAAAAATATATCAAGCATCCCTTTTGTAACCGGAGTTAACAACCATATGGGTTCAAGGTTTACTTCCTGTGGTACGGAAATAAGCGAAACGCTCAGGGTAATAAGAGGCAGAGACCTCTTTTTTATTGACAGCCTGACTTCAGGCCGGAGCGTTGCATACAAATCAGCCAGGAAACTTCAAATGCCGGCTGCGCGCAGAAATATCTTCCTGGATAATCGTTTGGAAGATAAATATATCCTGCGCCAGCTCCATAAGCTTCAAATTCATGCAAAAATACATGGGCATGCAATAGGAATCGGCCACCCTTTTCCGGAAACCGCAAGAGCTATCAGGCTGTTTATATCCAAACATTCCAGCGTATCTTTTGTTCATATCTCTGATTTGCTTCCGGCTTTCAATAACAATACAGATTACAGTTGAAACTTTCTTGATTTTTGTGATAAAGTTAAAAACAATCACGAAAACACGAAATATGGAAAGCACGAAATTAAAAACGTTTCGCAAAAAGTCCCAATTCCGTCACTCCGGCGAAAGCCGGAGTCCAAAAGCTATTGAAATGACTGGATTCCGGCTTTCGCCGGAATGACAGCAAAATACATTTTTTGCTTTTTATGAGACTGTCAAATTAAATCTATTTCGTGGTTTCGCATTTTCGTTATTTCGTGATTAAAAAAAGCTCTGAGTTCAGGTTTATCCAACTTAAGGTTATCCTGTTATGTATTATCTCAAATCTTTCCTTATCATTTTTTTTACATTTTTCCTTGTATCTCTCTTCGCTTTCGAGTCATTTCCTGCTGATAATATCCGCTTGCCTGTTTGGTCCGGTAAATTTTATCCTGCCACACAGTCTAAACTTAAACAAACGATTGATACTCTGACACAAAAGGCAAAACAAACCACCGTTAAAATTCCTTCCAATAAAGAGCTTAAAGCCATAATCCTGCCACATGCGGGATATATTTACTCCGGCTTTACCGCAGCCCACGCCTCTTATGTACTATCGGGAAAGCAGTTTAACAAGGTCATCCTTATAGGCCCTGATCACAGGGTAGGTTTTAAAAACGGGGCAATAAGCAATGTAAAAGGCTACCAGACTCCCCTCGGTTTTATCAGGCTCCATGAAGATACGAAAATATTGCTCAAAAAAACAAACTTGTTTCAATACATCCAGCCTTTTGATGAAGTTGAACATTCTCTGGAAGTTATCCTTCCTTTCTTACAGTATTACCTTAAGGAATTTGAACTGGTTCCCATTGTCATGGGGCGCCCATATGAAATCACTGCTATATCGGATGCAATAGAACCTTTACTCGATTCGAATACGCTGCTTGTGATCAGTTCAGATTTATCACACCAGCTCCCATATGGTAAAGCAATAACCAAGGATAAAGAGACAATTGACATTATATTAAATTACAAACCGGAAGAACTTAAAAAAAGAGAAAATTGCGCCTGCGGTAAAACACCTATCCTTATATTGATGGAAATAGCCCGCCGTAGGAAATGGAAGCCGATTCTTCTGAATTATACAAATAGCGGCGATACAGCAGGGAATCATTCAAGCGTTGTCGGATATGCAGCCATTGCATATTTCAGCAAAACATCCCTAAGCCAAAAGCAGGGACAAGTGCTGGTCAAACTGGCTCACAAAACCATAATGGAAAAACTTGGCAAAAAGATACCATCCGACAAAGCCAGGCAGTTGTCAGATGCCCTGACAGATAACTGCTTTAAGGAACGACGCGGCACATTTGTTACTCTGAAAATTGATGGCCGTTTACGAGGATGTATCGGAAGCTTAACCTCGAACGAATCGATTCTTACAGGAATCAGACGTAATGCTCTTAATGCTGCATTTAGAGATCCCCGTTTTCCTCCATTAACAGCTGATGAGTTTGAGTATGTAGATATTGAAATAAGCATACTTGCCGAACCTCAACCGCTTGAATATACCGATTATTCCGATTTACTATCAAAACTGCGAGTTAATATTGATGGCGTAATTATCCGTAAAGGGCGAGCAGGTGCCACCTTTTTGCCCCAGGTATGGAAACAGTTGCCTGAACCTGATATTTTTCTTTCCCAACTTTGCGCAAAGGCCGGTCTTTCTGCAAATTCCTGGAAAAACACCAAACTTGAAGTTTTGACATACCAGGTTCAATACTTCGGGCTCACTCAAAAATAACATAGCCGTTCACGGGTTCAAAGGTTCAGGGTTCAAAGGTTGTCGGTTCTCATCACAAATCTGAATCCCAGCGGGAATTCGTAATCTCTGACTGGAGAAGGCATGAGAATAGAAAGATTTAAGGATATTGAAGCATGGCAGTTGGCCCGAGAGCTAACTCGTAATATCTATGGACAAACAAAAAAACAACCCTGAACCTCTGAACCCTGAACCTGTGGACGCATACAAAATAACTTCACATTCTGATGAGAAAATTTGAACTTGCCATAAACAGGGTAGTTATCGCAACGGGCATCTCGTCCGTTGTAACCCAGCTTCTTACCATTCGTGAATTTTTAGCTCAGTTTAATGGAAATGAATTTATTATTGCCCTCATTCTGTTTAACTGGCTGGTCCTTGGCGGAATCGGAACGCTCCTTGCCCATACTGTTTCCAGGAGCTCCAGGCATGTTGCTGTAAATCGCCTGGGCTGGCTTTCTTTTTGCCTGGTCTGCCTGCCGGTATTGCAAATCCTGGGGATACGTATACTTCGAGAAGCCCTCTTCATTCATGGAAGCTCGGTTGGATTTTATCCTACATTTGCATTTACTTTCCTAACCATTGCGCCTTATTGCCTGCTAATCGGTTTTGTTTTACCGTACGCCCTGTTTACCATAAGAAAGGAGAACCCTGATTATCCCGGTGCAAGGATCTATATAACGGACAATTTAGGAGACATTACAGGGGGCGCTTTATTTTCCTTTGTCCTTGTTTTTCTGGTCTCTCCCATGCAGGCTGTTTTGCTTGCAAACCTGCCGCTCCTTTTAGCAACTTACCTTTTATTTCATTTAAAGCACCGATATCATCCGGGCGCTATACTTTTTACGATACTGTCCATCTTTATCCTTTCAGCC
>JAUWOH010000451.1 GCA_030612225.1 Desulfobacteraceae bacterium | reverse complement strand
AAAAAAAAGATAAAACCGAATTTTAGACTGCATTTTTTTTATATAAAGTCTTTTTAAAAATTCGCTGCCTGTTGCTAAATCTTCCCAGCAGGAAATATGGGCAGGGCTGTACTCAACACCAAGCCTGGATACTTCATTCCCTCCGTAAGGAGTGGAAATCGAAATGTATAGTCTCAAAAAATCAAACCTTCTTTCGCTGTCATATTTATTAATCAAGGCTCTTGATACCAGACCTCCCATGCTGTGCGCTGTTATATAGAGTACTTTAAATTTATATTTATTATGAAGTACTTCAATTTTTTTATAAAGTATATCAGATATCTTTTCTATCTTCAGCCCTGATGGATAATAAAAAAACCAGGGCTGATAAATATCTTTGTTTATATTATTTGCTAAATAATTAAAATCCCGCGGAGAGCCTCCTGCGCCATGAATATAAAGGACAGGTATTTTTGATTTATCATACTGTTCAAGAGAATATATATTAATGCCTTCTTTTATGATAAACTTGGCAGGAGACCACAGTCCCATGGAGCTGTATTTCCTTGAAAAGATTTTATCATCAAGAGATACGACTCCTTCATTTTCAAGAGTGGGATTCTTTTTATCTTCATATTCAGATGCTTTTATTGAAATCGGAAACCCAAAGGATTTGTCTGTTTTTTCAGATACAACAATATCAAGGCCACCCATCACTTGCTCCGATTTAACGGATGCTATGTCAGGCATTCCATAACAGCCTGCAAAATCATCACTTTCATAGAGCAGGTTTTCGTTAAAGTCTATAAAAGCAACGACATTATATTCTCCTTCGGCCACATAAAGCATATACGGTCCAGGCTCCTTAAGTAAAATTGAGTCAGCTACTCTTATAATTTGAGCCTTTTGTTTAACGGAGTATTGTTTTGAAAAAGCTACCACCAAAACCGGTCTGGATGTCCGCCCTTTTCTTTTATTTCCCCCATAAGAACACACGATTTTTTAGGCGAACCATTCAGGTATTGCTCTTCCACCAGTTCCAGGTAATTGCACCCGGTTATAAGTGCTGCCAGATAACAAATAAATAATATTTTAATAAATGATCTATGGATCATTTGACACACCTCATCGGCTTTATCAGTTCCCGAATTTTACCTGTTTCTACGGCCTCTAAAAATTCATGTCCAAGGCGTTCGCTTTTTTTGATAACCGTCTTCCAGCATTCAATCCGTTCGGCGTCGCGCTCTTGAAAATGCCTGAAATCATTTCTGTCAGGTATTTTTTTTAGGGGCAGGTGGTCAATAAATTTTTCAGATGGCGCTACGAGTAATACATTGTCCATATTCGACAAAGACGGCTTCCGCCAGAACAGTTTCTTATCAAGCCATCCTGGAATGATGCGTTCTGTATAGTGCGGGTAAAGTACTATTCCTTTATCCTTGCCCAGAAAAGGAATATCCATGTGATAATCGATAACCCCGCCGTCCCTGTATGTGCCCTTTGGCGCATGGGCAATATTATTCACACCGGACATAATAATTGGTATGGAACCTGATGCCAGCAAAGCTTTTTTTATGTTATTTGCTTTGACGGGAATTTTTCTGATGGGAAAACCATCCATTTCCCAAAAAGGCGGAAGGGTTCTCTCATCATAAAAGAGAGTTCTCTCAAAAAAGAATTTTAACAGTTTCCTGCTGATTGTATTGAAAAGCATGGCGGCCAGTAATCCTGATGCCAGAAACATCTTTTTATCACTGGAAACAGCCCATTTTGAACGAACTGCCATTATGTTAAGACGCATATAAGGATGCTGCAATATTTCATTGATCTTGCTATCGTCAAGAAAACCGTCCATAATGCGAATAGTTTCACGCGTTACTTCTTCAGGCCCTGGGTTTGAACTGTAGTGCTGGTTAAGGTAGCCGGACTGAAACCGATCTATAGCTTTTTTGTGGTTGTTTTGCGAAGCTGCTGCAAATCGCCAGGCACCGATGGAAGAACCAAGCAGGAAAAGAGGTTTTGTTCGCATTTTAAACCAGGAGGAAAAAAGTACACGATCAAGATGATTCAGAACCAGCCATTTTGGCCCGCCGGCCGCACCGGCAATAACTTTTACCATTTCCGGCTTAAGGCCTTCTTCCCTTATTTTTGAAAACGCTTTTTTGCCGGCAAGGAATACTAAATTTTCAGTTGAAGAATGCAAAATTATAAGTCCCTTGAAAATGTTTACATAAAATGTATTTTAGGAATGAAAAGAATTTGAGTCAATTAAAAACGAATATTTGCTCTTTTTCCTTGACTCTTTTTTTATCCAGGGCTTTAAATCGGTCTAAGCAATGAATTTACACACGCAGGACGTGGCATTGATTTACCCATCTAAAGGGCTTTAGGATACACTATGTTTAAAGTGACTAAAGTGCCTAAAATGAACTAAAGTGTCTAAAGTTAAGGGATTTTGTCTATTTTATTAAAAAAGATGGCTTGCCGGGGCGTAGCCAAGGGCGAAGATGGCTTGCCGAGGCGTAGCCAAAGGCGAAGACTGGAGCAGAGCGACACCACTTAAGATTTATCAAGATCTTCTATCAGAAAAAGAAGATGCTATTGCACTTATCAAACAGCAAAATGAAG
>JAUWOH010000038.1 GCA_030612225.1 Desulfobacteraceae bacterium | reverse complement strand
TTGGCTTCAGGCTACGCTTCCAGTTACGCCCTGACAAGACGCTCTGACAAGCCATCTTTTTAAAAAAATAAAGCAGACAGGATTCCTTAACTTTAGGCACTTTAGTTCACTTTAGCTCACTTTAGGCACTTTCGGAAAAGTATTCTGCCTCGTACACCTTTACTGTTGTTTCCCTGTCCTTCCAGCAGTCTTTTCCCATTCCTCCTTTCAGACAGAGGTGCTCCAAAAAGTCTTCTCTGTCAGGAAGCTGCTCCCAGACCTGCGGCAGAAATGTCGCACTTTGCCACCCTTGGGAAAGTATGACTCCGTGAATTTTTGGTTTAAGCTTTTTTTTTAAATCTTCACCATCTTTAAAATCAAGTTTTTCAGGAACGGTAAGAACGCTGATTTCAATATTTATAACCGACAGTTCATCCATCTCCACAGCCGGAAACCGGGGATCGTGAAATGCCGAATTCAATGCGTTTTCCTCTACATTGAAGACAAGAGATCTAACAGGCTCTATGGTGCCGATACACCCCCTGAGAATTCCGTTTTTATGGAGGGTGACAAAACAGCCTCTTTTTCCCTTTAAACCGGGAGTGATATTCTCTGGCCGCTGTATCTTTGAATCGGCTTTAATTTCCGCCTTTATTGTAGTTCGAGCAAGTTTAAGAAGACTCTTTCTATCTTCATCCGTCAGTTTAGACACGCTTTTTTCATTCTCTAAAGTCGATTTCAAAAAGTCCCCCCTTCGTAATTCTGTAGCGCCTGTGGCGTGATTCGATATTCGACCTGCCCACCAATTCATTTTTGCAAGAATTGCTTTGGCCGCCCTTATATATGGTGAGACCTTTGAAAAATGGTAATTTTTGTTCGAGTTCAAGGAAGGCGAAAATATCAACCACAGGAATATATAGAATATTTCGAGGATTGAAATTTGAGCCTGACGCAGGCACTTCAGTGAAGCTTCAGCGCTAATCGGGCAGATAAGCGCAGACTTCGAAAAGTGCCGTTTCGAAGTCTACGCTTATCTGCAAAGGTCTCATGGTGTTGGGCTAAATAGATACTATTATACATAACCGGCTATGGCAGGTTGGTATTCAATGTTTTGAAAACGTCTCTTGATTTCTTTATGATAAAAACTCCCACCAGATGTAAATAGCAAAGGCCAGAAAAGCAATAAAAAATGAAACATAAGACATCCAGTTTGTCTTCCTTTTAGCCATGCCGTGCTTTTCAACAACCCCAAGCCTGGTTTTACATTCAGGACATTTTTTAACATCAAGCCTTACGTAGGTAAAACACTCCGGACATCTCTTGGTAGCATGGACCACTTTTTTTATTGTTGAATCATCAGGCATTTTTACTCATCTCCTTTATTCCAAAAAGCCGTCCTCAATTGAAATATCACTTTTACTTTGTAATTGTGCCAGCCACGCAGTAAATGTTTGATATTTTTTTTGCTGTAACAGCCTTTCAACAATATTCTTCTTTTTCCCTGGAAATTCAGCAGCAGGGGGTTGTTTTCTATCTTTAAATCTTATAACATAATATCCTTTTTTCGCTTTTATGACGTCATCCGGCAAATTATTTTTCTTTGAAAGCAAAAAAGCCGCCTTTACAATCTCATTTTCAAATCCGATATTTTTAATCGAACCATTTCTTTTAAAAAAGCCGGTTGTCTCCGCTTTCAAACCGGATTTAGCGCTTTCTTCTTCCAAGGATCCAATGGATCCACCGGCCTTTAGTGCAGCGAGAAATGCTTTTGCATCTGTCTTCGCCTTTTCGTCCCGTTTTTCCTCTGCCAGCTCAACTTTCACATTTTCTTTTACATCCTTTAAAGCAGGAATCTTTTCATCAATTTTTTCGATAACCTGGATGATATAATATCCGTCTCCTAAATCCTGAATATCGCTTATTTCCATAAGCCCCAAATTAAACGAGACCACCGTAAATTTAAAGCCGTCTTGAACGCCTTTAACCGGTTCCTTTTCTGTGAAATATTCCGTTGTATGTATTGTAAAATTTTCTAAATCAGCAATTTTCCCAAGATCGTCTCCTTCAGAAGATGCTTCATAAACTTCATCTGCTTTATCATACGCGAGATTGCCGGCTTTCTGAATCAACAGTTTTTCTCTAATTTCCTGCTTAGCCTTATCAAAAGCAATGGTAAATTCTTCGTTTATTTTATCAATCTTGATAATATGCCAGCCGAAACTGGTACGCACCGGCTCGCTGATTTCCCCGGATTTCATGGAAAAAGCCTTGTCCGAAAATGGTTTTACCATGGCTTCCTTTTTGAATGCACCAAGGGATCCTCCTTTAATCCCTGTGGGACCTTCGGAATATTTCTTTGCCAGGTCTGCAAAATCTTTGCCTTTCCTGGCCATTTCCATGATTTCAAGCGCTCTATTTTTTGTCTTTTCAACAGTCTGAGCATCGGCATCCTTGGCTGCTTTTATCAAAATATGACTCGCTTCAACGGTTTTTGGAGTATAAAATTCTTGTCTGTTTGTTTCGTAGTAATCGAGCAGCTCGTCGTTATCAATTTTTACCTCTGACTTGAATGAGTCGGGGTTAAAATGCAAATAGCGCACTTTCAACCTGACTTTGGTTTTATATGTCTCTTTGTGTTTTTCATAATATGATTTTATTTCATCATCAGTCGGTTTGATATTTTTATATCTTTCAGTTGCAAAAAGAACGAAATCAATATCAACAGAGGCATCCTGGTATTTGAAATATTCCATAGCTTCCTGGTCGGACACCTTAACATTCTCCGTAATAAAGGACCTTAACTTTCCTGTTAGCATTGCCTCTTTCTGCTCAACTTCAAATCCTTCAGGAGTCAACCGGATGCTGTTTAAGACGTTATTATACCTGCGGCTGTTAAATACCCCGTCTGTCTGAAATGCTTCAATGCTTATGATTGCAGCTTCTAGTTCCTCATCAGTAACCCTGAAATTCAGCCTTTTTGCTTCAATGAGCATTAGCTTTTTCTCTACAAGCTGCTTTAGCGCCTGTTTTCTTAATCCAAGATTTGCTATCATCTCGTCGTTTAACCTGTTTCCAAATCTTTTCCGGACCTGTTCTTTAAGATTGTCGTAAGTTCTGTTGTATTCATCAAGTGAAATCGGCTCACCATTGACACTTGCAATTGTGCCTTTGGCTTTGTCACGAATATTAAATCCCCAAAACACAAAAACAACGGCAATTAGAAATATAATCGCTTTTACCATCCAGCTGCCGGCCTTTTTCCGAATTAAATTGAGCATGTGTTTCCTTTCCTTTAAAAAACTAACTATTTAATTAACGTAGTCGCCTGCTTTTGTTTATCAATCTTTGATCCAACAGACTCCAGGCAAATTGCGCACCGGTATTCGTACTTATCACCCTCAGGCAAAATAAGAAGAAGGCGCTTTTTGACAGGAACAGCCCTTTTACATTTAGGACAATAAAGCTCGGTTGCATCGAACTCTTTAAACATGTCCGGTCGTTTTCCTTGCCCGCCAAACCCGCTGTTTTGTTTTATAAAAATTTCCGGATTCATTATAATACCTATCCCGATGAAAAATCTCCAAAATTTATAAACTATGAATTTTATTTTCTTATCCGGCTTTTGTCAAGAAATTACTGCTTTGCAATTCTCGGTGAATGTCTTTTTTTATTGAAAAGAGCTTAAGCAATCAAAAAATGACTGAAGCTATAAGATCAAGATAGAAAATCTTATAAGCCCGGGGACGGAGTTCAATAAAAATATGATGGGAAAATGAGAATTCTTATGGTGTAGCGTAGCTGATTCCAGTAATCTTTACAGGAAGTGAATTTACTTCTCAACAGCCCTTAGGGCTCACTCAAAAATAACTTCACATTTTAAGCGCCGATGCATCCCGCCTGGCTGCGTTGCGAAAACTCGCAATATGCCAGATATTACAGCGTTTTCGCGCCTTACCAGCCGGGCGCCTCAGCGCTTAAAATTGTGAATTAATTTTTGAGTGAACCCTTACCTTTGCTTTTTAGAAAAATCAGTGTCTGTTATTGACTGTTCAAAATACGACCAAAAGTCTCAAACATATTTTCAAAGTTCTATATGATCTATTCAACCCCCAGTGCCTTAAACGCCGCATCAACAGGATCAGAATAAAAACTTGTTTGGAACTTGGCAAAGAGTTCTCCAGGTATAGTCGGGATATCACTGACGTTACTCATTGGTATCAGTATGCGTTTCGCCCCGGAATCAAATGCAACTTGCAAGGTTTCAGCCAGATTTGACGTCTGTACAATGGTTCCACCGAGGCTCATATCACCGAGGACAACCATTTGACTTTGAAGGGTTTTGCCCATAAGTCCTGAACATAATGTAATAAAACTGCATAGCGTCAATGCACTTACAGTGCCGGTATTATGGATTTCAACGATATGAAGGTGATAGTCGTGATCTCCGACCTTGCTCATGGAGCTTACTCTGGAAATATTTGCCTTGAAATAATCGAATGCAATTCTTATGGCTTCTTTGGTTTTATTATTTGCTCCGGAACCTGAAATAGAAAGTTTGCCGTTACCTCCTGTAACCTGAAGTTCAAGTCTGTAGAGCCCTAAGTGTTCACTCGTGCCCATAGCAACAGTGTGCATTGTACCGGGATTCATCGGCCCCTCAGGAATCAATGAGCCGCCACGCTGTTCTGGAACACTGACGAACTTTTCTTCCAAAGATTCATTGTCAATATAACTGAAATGAACATCATAGAACTCCATGCCACCTATTTTTTTAAGCTGCTCCTTAACACGCCTTCGGCTTTCCAGCGCATAAACAAAACAACGTTCCACTGCTTCCTTATCAAATTCGCCATGGGGATAAAGCAGTTTTAGTAAACCGGAAACACTCTTTCGTACCGCTATAACATCCCTCTGGTTCAGGTTGTTGCCTATTTTAAAATACTGATCAATGGCATCTGAAAAGCTCCTTTTACGCATTTCCCGTAAAAATTCAGCGAGAAAGTCAACAATCAAACCATACTGGTTTGTTAAAAATTCAGGACGCATTTTGGGGATTTCCCAGCCGGGCAGATATGCGTGCATCCGGTCAAAAAAAGCTGAATCGATCATTTCTTCAGGGAAAGGTGCGAACAGGTGTCCTGTTTTTACAAGCGTATCCACGCTCTGATTGATGTTCCCGACAAAGACCATGGCTGCATTAGCATTGATAACATCACGACCCCTGGAAAAGGAGCCTGATGCCATGAAGTCTTTCATGATCTGAACTCCGTCTTTATCCTTGAATCTTATTCCTGCAACCTCATCAAAAGCCACCGTATCCCAAACACCTACGAGACCGACTTTGCGGGTGCTCATATTATAAAAAAGATTTGCTACAGTGGTTTGCCCACCTGATACCAGAATTGAGTTCGGGCTGATTTCCTTGTATATATGACTTTTCCCTGTCCCTCTGGGACCGAGTTCGCAAATATTATAATTATTTTCAACAAAAGGAATCAAACGGGCAATAAGATGCCATTTGACACGTTCCTCAAAGTTTGTTGGCTCCAATCCGGTTGACCGTAAGAGCACATCAATCCACTGGTTTTCGGTAAATGCTTTACGCCCTTCAAAGATAGCCTCCATATCTATATTGGGCATCTGAATCGGCTTGATTTCTGAGATTATAAAAGGAGAGCCTTTTGCTCCTTCATCATAAAAATATTGCAGGTTAAGAATGCACCAGATACCGCCAACGAGGAGTTTCTCGTACTTTTTGATGGTTTCGCTGGATATTTCAATCCCCTTGACACCGAGATTAGAAAGCATTGCCTCGTAAACGTCTCTTTTTTCGTTCAACTTGACGGTAACTTTGTCGATGATTTTGTAATTGCCAAGTTCTTTTATCTTTGACTTAACCTTTTCAGCCTCATCCGGTCTTACATAATTTTCAGCCAGGATATGTTTGACCGTCTTTAATCCTTCCTGGATAACTTCATCATCATCAACCGCACAATACATTCCGAGGAGATATTCCAGAACGTAAACAGGAACATTAGCTCCTTCCTTAAGCAGTTTTGTCAGGTCTTTTCGCACAACACGACCGGCGAAATGAATATTCAGCAATACGTCAATGTTTATATCTGTTGGCATAATCTTTACCTTTAGAGCTTATTTTTCAAACAGCCTCTTTAGAAATCGTTTGCAAAGGCTATATCAATTATTAACGGTATTCGATCGTACTCGGTATCATCAACGTTTCGTAATACCAGATAATACTCCTTCTTATTATCATACGATCCTGTCTTTAGTGCCAGTTTTACGGATTTTTGGCGTTCATCCATTGATGAAGATCTGCTGCCAAATGTAACGGTTTCTTCATTGCTTATAAGCTCATTTCCATCACGAAGAGACACTTTCAACGTTATCGGCTTCATGCGGTCAGACACAGCATCGGTCTGGATAATTTTATAAATTGGTCTATTAGTTACCAGTTTCTTGTATGAACCAAGCAGCGATACACCAACTTGACGCACTTCGGATTTTTCCAGATGTTTCCCCTTCATTTCGTATGCTGTAATCACAGGGATTACAATTTCCTGGAGCATAGCGCCACCATGAAAAAATCTTGCACCGCCAACAAAATTAAAGCGATTCGTACCTTTCGGGAGCAAGAAATCCATCGAAGTCACCGTGTTAGAGGCAATTTGTGTATTCCCGGAAATGGCTTTATCAGATTTGCCTAAATTTTTGCCAAGTATGAATCTTTTATGTGTTTTTACCGCATCTTTTGTATTCATTTCCATTTTGCTTTTATCAATCGGTTCAGGAGTTTTCTCTTGATAAATAAATCCATGATCCGCTGTAATAATAACCTTTGTACCGTTTAAGCTGTTAATAATGAACCTGACCATTGCATACAGTTCATCAATGGTTTTTCTTACAGCCTCAAATGTATTGCTTTCCGATACAGCTTTATCACCGATCGCATCAATCTGATCATGGTAAATATAAATAATTCGATGCGGTTTAACAAACTCCCGTCCTTTATCCTTGCTCATGGACATCAGGTTATCTGCTTTGATCGCAGTGCCGTTGAATTTTCCTAAAATATCCGCACGCTGATCCAATGAACCGGCAGGCTTTTCATCCAGAATGACATCCGCATTCGGGCTGTCTTTAAAGGAAATAGATTTATGGGGCAGAAGTGATGCCATTCCCAAAGCTGTGTATCCGGGCAACACACCGAGCATTGGTTCCAGTTCAGCTTTCAGGCGGTATTTGCCATTGATTCTCCGGGTAAGTTCTTCTGCAGCTTCAAAGCGAAAAGCGTCACTGATAATTACAAACAATCTGTTTCGAAAAGATCCTGTAAGTGTCGGGTTAATGTAGTTGTCAAAAAAATCGTACTGGTTGGCGATAAATGGTATTTTCCATTTATCCAGAAAATTATCAGCAGTTCTTGTTTCTAAAAAGTCCCCCCATTTCAGTGATAGCTGCTCCATAAACCATCCGCTATAACAGTCTTCAACACTCTCTCGCAGCGATTTCAAAACATCCCAGCCTGCTAAATCGGCTTTATTCGCTAACTCATGAAATGTCCTGTAATGTTGATCAAAAAGAAAAAGTTCGTTAATATATGCTTTAAACATATCTTCAGCCGAAGGATAACTGAAACCGGCATCATATTTTTTCCTGAGTTCAAACAGTTTAATAGCTGTCTCTAATGCGTGATAAACGGTTTTATAAAGGTTTGTTTGGGAATCATCTCCTGAATCAGCAGTTGTCCAGTATCCGTCCAATCTGGTTTTGATATCAGTCTGTATTTTCAGGTATTCATTTTCGGAAGCTTTATCGATTTGATCTCTAAGCACACCGATAATCCTGCGTTCTACAGACTCAAATGTCATCACTTCAAGTAATGACTCAATATCAAGGGATATCAGCACTTCGTCTATTTTTAGCTTTTTAGCGATAAACCTTGAAATAAGATTATAATTTTTAAAATGACCGATGTTGCTGCGCCACTGAGATAAAAACACACTGGAATTCATTGCCTGAGAGGAACTTTGAATTACAAAATGAGAAATAGATGCCGGTAGCTCGGCTTTAAGGTTATTTGAAAGATCAGTTACAAAGATCCTTAGCAAAAGATCAGACAAATTTGGAGAATCCTCATTTATGTAGCCGAATATCTGAGCCGGAAGTCTCCAGAACGAAGGCTTTAATTCAAGTTTTTCAATTTCCGTCCAAAGCGTGGAAGGCTCGGCAGCGTTAAACTTGCCATCAAGGCAAAATGAATCGAAAAGTTTCATCAGGACTGAAAATGGCTCAGGTTGGCCGGCCCTTGTGATGACCGTGAGCATTTTAAGATCAATATCGTCTTGACTGTCATCAGGCTTGACCCATTTCTTCAGCCTGTTGAGCCTGTCCTGATTTCTGAAAAAAGCCTTACGTTTCTTTAAGTATGGGCGTATGCTTTGATTTTCAAGATTCAGTTCCTTTAGAATGATGGAAGCTTTATCTGCATGAAAAGTATAACTGTAAAGGCGGATATCAAAAAGCCAGTCATCTTCAGGGGGAGGTTCATGAAAGGGTGCGTACAGAACATATTTCCCCGTCGTATCTCCGGACTCCAGTTTGATTTTCAACTCAAGAGCACTGTTTTCATCAAGACGAAGAATTGTAGTATTGTCCAGTTGAATTGACGTTAAAATCTCATCAAATTCTCTCTCGGCGTCGTACCAGAAAACGATTCGCTTTTTCTTTTCCTGGAAAATACGTTCCAGAGTTTCTTTAACCTGATTAATGTCCATTATTGCCCGTATGCTTTGGGAAAGTCGCGTTTCCCATGAATGATGGCAATGATTTCCGCATCCCCGCCTTTTACCTCATAAACCAGCCGATAGGAATAAATCATCAACTCTCGAATGTTCTTTTCATTGAGTTCCGGTACAGTTCGGCCAATTTCAGGAAAATCGTTAAGCGTCTCAGTTTTCTCGACAATATTTTTAACAACTTGTCTGGCGTAATACTTTGAGTCCTCGGCAATGTAAGCGAAGATCTTCTTCAGGTCTGCCGTGGCTGGAGACGTCCATCTTACCATTGCTCAATTTCCTTTTTTAAGGCATCGATGGTGATCGTATCACCCTTTTGTGCCGCATCCCGGCTTTTTCTGATTTTGTCGATAACATAAAGCCGGTACATAATTTCATCAATGTCGACCGGCTCAGGCATACTTGAAATCATTTTAATGGCTTCTTCTTTAACGGATTGCATTTTTCATCTCCTTTATAAAACATGCTGATAGCTGACATCTCTTCAATTTACTTAAAATCCTCCCAGAGAATAATCACCTCTTTTTTTCTTTCACATAATCACTTTCTTGTCACCGGGCATTGTTTCAGGTTTTCATTCCAGGTTTGCTCATTAAACACAAGCGCTTCTTCAACATAATGGTTCTTCCATGCAGAATTGTCCGGTCCCAACAGGCAGCTCGAACGCTTTAAGCCATCCATTGACCTAAGCAGCAATCCATAATCAAGGTTTCCAATGGCCAATAGAACGAGATACTTCATAGGCTTGGGTGGGAGTTTCTTACTCAAATGAAGATACAGGAAGCTGTCCTTAATCTTTGGGCCGAGTTCATTTGAAAAAATAGTTTCATTATCTATCTTTGCAATAAATTTTTCCAATACATTTTTTCTGATTTCAGAAGGTATCTTTGAGTTAGACGGGTCTTTCACTTCCACGAACCAAAACTCATTATCCCATTCCACTATAAAGTCCACCGCTTTCATGCAGTGGGACAATTTGTGCGTATCCTCATCATCAAACTGATCTGACTTGATTGCAGCAGAAAAATCAAATACAAGCTCACCCTCACTTAATACCTTACCCATTGTTACCCCCCATCGCCCGGTCGATTTCAAGATTGTACATTCTTGCAAACTGGTCGGCGATTCTATTAGGAGATAAACCAGGGTAGGAATCTGACGCGGCCAAATTGATTTTCCGGTTCTTGTCCATAAATAACGAATAAAACCGAAGAGAATGTTCCTTGCGTTGAAGATCAAATTCCTTTAGCAAGGGATAGCTGTGGGTCGCAATGAAGATTTGCACGCCCATTCTTTCCATTTCCAGAAGAATCATTACGATCAAAGGGAGCATGGATGGATTAAGGTTAGCCTCTGGTTCATCCCAGTAAAGGGTCGATCCCTTTTCTATGGATCCGTTTCTGATCAGAAGCCAGATAAGGGCAAGTTTGCGCATACCCTCGGCCACAAGGGTAAATTCAATGTCAACTTTTTTGATCCTCAGATAAAAGACTTCGTTTTTGGTCGTGATCTGCCCGCCCATTCTCTTTTTAAGCAGATTCATAAGTTCCTTTTGATTAGGCTCAATATCTTTAAGAGGTGGCAGAAAAGCCTTGTCAATGATATCTAAATATACTTCCTCGAAATGGGTTTCCCTTTCCGAATAAAGAGAACGAAAACCCGGTGCATTTGCCAACATTTCCTTTACGGGTAAATACACAGCCTTCTCGGGCTTAATATATTCTGGACCTGCTTTTGTATCGACGCCCTGGCCCGATAATTTAAATGAATGTTTATCTCCGTTTTTAATTATAGAAAAAGAGGCTTCCTTTTTGACCCCCTTTCCTCTAAATATCAGTCTTTTTAACGACAGATCGTTTGGCAAAAAAACTCTCAGCATTTTACCGGAAAAATCTTTATGCAGCCCGCGTATAATTTTTGCAGTCTGGTATGAATATAAAAGCTTTAGAATGTGGGTTTTCCCTGTCCCGTTTTCACCGATAAAAATATTAACACCAGGCACGAAGTCGATTTCGATTTCGTCAAACGCGGTGAAATTTTTTATTTCAAGTTTTTCAATCATAATGCTTTCCTCTTCATTATTTCAAATTAGGATTTGTTCTGCTAAAGCCATTGTAGCAGATTTTTGATTATCTGTCCTGATATCAGCATATCGACGTATTTATTTTTTACCGGTAATTGCTTTCTTCTCTGCAAGAAGATTTCCGAATTTACCATAATTTACTTTAACCCCGTCATCCAGATCAAGGGGTATCTTCATGTCTGCAAAGTGTCTTAATTCATCATCGAATGCAGACAGCTCCGTTTGTTTCTTTTTTATTACATCAATCTCTTTTTGAATCTTTTTTTGAGCAGAAGCTGTGGTCACTGCATCTTTTTCCTGCTCAAGGAATTCTATTCGGGCACTGAAATTCCCCTGAAGTGGCGTTACATAAGAGCTGCGCATTCTTGATAATGTGGATTCATTATACCGGTGCAGGCAGACCAGGCATTCAAAAGCCCTTTGTTTTCCACTGGAAAACAGCCAGTAGATAGGTCGTTTTTTATATGTTTTGAGGTGGTCTTTAAAGAAGCCGGTGCTTAAGTATCGTCGAATGGTGTTGATTGGAGCCTCATTGTTTTTTGGTTTCAGGCTGTCGGCAATGAATTTTAAATTTTCATCAAGGGTTTCGGAAGACCATGCAACTTTTATAAATTCGATAAAACGGTTTGTTGCGTCATCATCAAACCAGTCCATATCCATGATTGGAATGATACCGTCATCATCGGCAGGGAAGGTTGTGTATTTTGATGGATCAAATCCTTCATTGCCGCTGTTTGCATAAATCAGACCCGGTTCGTCAAGGCTGTAACGTCCCATCATACAGCCAATGGAATAAGAAATCAGCTCTTTTATGGTATCGGTCAGCAGCAGTGCTTCCAACTCATCTTCGCTCTTGTCACCATTGTATCTGTAGTGCGGATTGCAGGTCAGTGTAATTTCATTCAGCGGCACTTCCGGTGTCAGTTCATCCTGCAGGCCGTAGGCATTAATAAAGATGCGGTTGTTCCCTTCCTCCAGCCTTTGCATTTCAAGCATTATTTCCTGCCAGTAGGAATTGAGATTGGTGTATGTTACCTTTAGTGATAGTTGTCGGTAATCTGATTGTAAAAGCGGAAGGCTGGTAAAGTCCCACGAGGTTTCGTAGGAGTCCCAGTCGGATTTGCCAATAGAAATTAATGAACTGAATGCTTCTAACGCTCCAGGAGAATCCAATTCGGCAAAAGGTATTTTTGATATCTCTCCACTTGTAAAACTGAGTGTTGGACACAACAGTCTCAGGAACTCATTCGATAATTTAGAACAAAATAAACATAGCGCCATGTGAGCATTTTCGATACTTTCTGCAAACCCACATCTACCTGTATCATCAAACATGAATCCATCTGGTCGCCATCTTGCGGCAAATTTTCCAGAGCTTATTTTTGACCAAGTTATTCCATGTTTGAAATAATAGTTTTCATTTCTAACTGCAGATCTTTGTTTTCCACTATCAAGACCAAATTTCCTGATAGCAGCACCATTATTTTCCCAATTTACCACAATACTGTGATTGCCATACCATTTACGAAATTCTCCACCACTGTGACAGGGGTACCACTTGTATCTATTGTTTTCAGTCTCATTAGTTGCAACTGTGTTAAAACTTAACCTGTTGTTTGCGATCTCATACCAATATCTTTGAAAGATTGTATTATCACCGGTAGACATTCCCGCTTTGAGCTCAATAATATCTCCAACAGGAGCATTGTTTGTGAAGCAATCTGTAAATTTCTCACTCACCCAATACGCAATTGGGCTGCCAGGGATTTTCTTGAAGTCTGCGGCGGAGGCACTGAAGAACCAGCCACAGTCTGGATTTTTAATGGCTTCCAGTGTTTTTGGTCCCTGGTTTTCAGCTCCCCGAAAATCTGTAAGTCGTATAAATGATCCTGTATATTTATCACAATGTTGATTTGTAAAGGTAAAAGTGCAGATTGGAACCGTAGCTCCTGCAAAACCGGAGTACTCAAGTTGAATAAGTGTAGTCAATGTCGCTTTATTAATTAAATTTTTACGCAAATTTTCATATGAAGAAATAAACATCCAAACGAAAGGAGACATAAAGCCAAGTTGGCCTTCAGCTTTTGTAAAACTTCTATTGCGTATAATAAAAGCTGAAAATAAATCTTTCTCAAATCCTTTAAAATTTGTTTTTAGGTGGTTTTTTAAATCAGAATTAAGATATTTATTTCCCATATATGGTGGATTAGCAACCACACAATCATACTTCCTTGCTAAAGTCATTGCCATTTCCACAACAGGTTTAAACTTCGATGCAGCCGTCCTTTCAAACATATCGCCATTTTGCAGTTTATCTTCTATGAGACTTGCAAACAAAGGTAGCTTTTCGGCGAGATTCTCAGGAATAATGATCAGCGACCCGAATGTTTTGCCATGATGAAACAGCTCTATTAACTCGATAACATCATCACGGCTGACTTCGGGGCGTTTAACCACTCTTAACGCCATCTGGCCTTTGAAATCCGGGAACAGTTCATTCTCACCGGCAAACCGGATCACTTTTTCCTTAAGTAGATTTTTGGGCAATGCTTCGGTATCAAGCCTGCCGGTTTCCTGTATTGCCGTGATATCCAGCTTTATGTCCGAACGGCTTAGAATACGACGATCATCACGGCGTGCCCTCATAAGAACTGCAAAACAGGCAAGCTGCGCCGCCCTGTCATCAATATCAAGCCCGTATAGATTTTTTTCCAGGATCAATCGAGGAATGTCCCTAGTTCGATAGCCTCGTTCCAGATAAATTTCTTTCAGAATATCATAAGCTTCAACCAGGATATGCCCGGAACCGCATGCAGGATCTAAAAAAGTGATCTCTTCGGGGTTTAATTCTTTGGGTGTTATCTCATCAATCTGCCTTTGAACCTCGGGTTCCTGTTCGGCAGGCTCAATGTAATATTCCATCTTGTCTTTCAAAGAAGAATCAGGATAAGTGGCAAGCCACATCCTGCCAAGAGTATTTTGAACCATATATTTGACAATCCAGTTAGGCGTGAAAAGCTGTGTTGCTGCCGGAATGTCCTCACTCTTTACAACTTTTCCAATTACTTCGTTTTTTCTTTCAGAAATGTAAAACTGATATATCCAGCCGATGATTTCCACATCCTTCCAGTCTTCTTCATCAATCTCAGTTACCATTTTACGTATGGTCGAATCGGAATGAAGAAGGTTATCAGGAAGCAGAAGCTGTGTTTCACTATCAACTCTTTCAAAGAGAAAT
>JAUWOH010000268.1 GCA_030612225.1 Desulfobacteraceae bacterium | reverse complement strand
AATATCCCTGTTATGCTTATTTCACTCCTGTTTTCCCGGCTTTTCTTCGTATCCGCTCCCCTGCGTATTTAATTCCTTTTCCCTTATAAGGCTCTGGAGGCCTTAATTGTCTTATTGCTGCAGCTGTTAACCCCAGCTTCTCCTTATCTATCCCGGAAAGCTTTATAATATTGTTTCTGTCAATGGCTGCTGAAATTCCTTCAGGAAGTTCAAATTTGACAGGATTTGAATACCCAAGATTTAATACAATAGTTCTGCCATTTAATTCAGCTCGATAACCGATCCCGTTAATTTCCAGAGAACGTTCGAATCCTTTGTTCACGCCGGTTATCATATTTGCAACAAGACTTCGTGTAAGACCTTGCAAAGATCGACCAACTCTGTCGTCTTTCATCATTATTACATTTATAATACCATCATTGATTTTCAGGTCGATCATAGTATTAATTGATCTTGTCAGTAAGCCTTTCTCACCCTGTACTGTAACTATCCTGTCCTTATAAGTTATCTTTGTCTTTTCAGGTATAGTTATCGGTTTTTTACCTACTCGAGACATTTGTTGCTCCCTTTTGAATCTACCATATGCTGCAGAGAATCTCCCCACCCACATTCTGTTTCCTTGCCGATTTATCAGTCATTATTCCTTTGGATGTAGATAAAATCGCTATTCCCATACCATTGAAAACAGGCTTTATATCCCTACTCTTTGTATAAACCCGCCTGCTCGGTTTGCTGATACGTTTGAGCTCATATATTGCATTGCTCTGATCTTCACCGTATTTAAGGTAAATACGTAAAATCCCCTGCTTTTCATCACTGATAAATTTAAAATTCCTGATATACCCCTCGTTTTTTAATACTTTTGCCAGTTCGCTCTTTAGCTTTGAGCCTGAAATATCAACACTGTTAAACTTAGCCTTCGCAGCATTTCTTATTCGTGTTAACATGTCGGCTACTGGATCGCTCATCGACATTTCTTTTTCTCCGATTAAAATTTGATAAATTCGTCAAAAGTCGAACTCATCAAGTTTTAGTCCCGTCTGAGGCGGGATTAAGTTTTAGGTCATATTTTAATGGTATAATCTTTATGATCCTACCAACTCGATTTTGTTACGCCCGGAAGCTTGCCGTATGAAGCAAAAGTCCGGAAGCAAATCCGACAAATTCCAAATTTTCTTATAAATGCTCTCGGCCTGCCACAAATCGGGCATCTGTTGTATGCCCTCACCTTGAACTTGGGTTTTTTTGCCGCCTTCATCCTTAGCGCTTTTTTCGCCAAATTATCCTCCTCCAGACATCGCAAATCAGTTGAGTAGAAAATATTTTATCCGCTATTATCAGTCAGATCGTACAGCCGAACTGATTAATAACTCAACTACTTGACCTTTTAACGGGGTATTTCCTTGTAATTAGAATAACTAATTCCTAAACGGCATTCCCAGCAGTTTAAGTAGTTCTTTTCCTTCTTCGTCGTTTTTTGCACTGGTAACTATTGTTATGTTTAGTCCTTTAATCCTATCGATTTTATCATAATCGATCTCCGCAAAAATTATATGTTCCTTAATGCCCATAGAGTAATTCCCTCTGCGATCAAGAGCCTTTCCAGAAACGCCCCTGAAATCCCGGACACGTGGAAGAGCGACATTAACCAGCCTGTTAAAAAAGTCATACATGCGTTTGCGCCGTAAAGTCACCATACAGCCGATCGGCATTCCCTCCCTGAGTTTAAAGGCTGCAATAGACTTCTTTGCACGTGTAATTACAGGTTGCTGTCCTGAGATAATTTTAAGCTCTTCAACTGCTGAATCTAATAATTTGATATTATGAATTGCTTCACCAAGCCCCATATTTAAAACGATTTTCTCCAGTTTCGGGACCTGCATGACGTTTTTATATTTAAAGGTCTCAATCAGCTTTGATACAACTTCTTTTTCATAGTATTGTTTTAGCTGGGACATATATGCTCCTTTAGCACATAATCGTGAAACCTTTGAAAAATATTATTTTTCGAAGGTCTCATAGTGTTTGTTTTCCTATTTATCTATAGCTTCGTTGCACTTTCTGCAAACACGTATCTTTTTCCCATCCTCAAGACGCTGTGTTTTTATACGAACTGGCGTTATACACTTGTTACACATCAACATGATATTAGACCGGGGAATCGCAGCTTCTCCTTCAACGATACCGCCCTGCTTGTTCTTTGCACTCGGTTTTGAATGCCTTTTAACCATATTTATGTTTTCGACAAGAATTCTGTTTTTCTTTTTAATTACCTTTAAAACTTTACCAATCTTTCCTTTATCTTTGCCGGTAATTACTTTAACCTTGTCGTCTTTTTTTATAAGACATCTATCTATCATGATCAGTCATTTCTCCGCATTGCAATCGGTCTGTCTATTTTTAACCGTTCATCTTCAATCATAAAGAATTAATCATAACACTTCCGGTGCCAGTGAAATGATTTTCATAAATTTCTTTGCCCTTAGTTCTCTCGCTACGGGGCCAAAGATACGGGTCCCTACAGGCTCTCTGTTCCCGCCGATTAATACCGCTGAATTATCATCAAATCTTATATATGACCCGTCAGACCTTTTGATCTCTTTTTTTGTCCGAACAACAACGGCCTTTAAAACATCCCCTTTTTTTACCTTGGCATTGGGAATTGCTTCTTTTACAGACACAACAATAATATCCCCGATGCTTGCGTATCGCCTTCTGGAGCCCCCAAGAACCTTTATACAATACAATATTTTGGCTCCTGAATTGTCAGCCACTGTTAATCTCGTCTCTGTCTGAATCATCTTCTTTTCTTTCCTTTAATATTGATGGCGTCGTAGAAAGTTCCATCTGTGATACTTTAAAAAACATTTTAGTCACGCCTGAGCGGGACTGATGAATTCGATTCTTTACGTGTTCATCAATATCAGACAACTTTTTGAACTACACTGGATAAACGCCATTTTTTTGTTTTGCTTAGCGGTCTGGATTCGGTTATTATAACCTTGTCTCCGATCCGGCAGGTGTTATCCTTGTCATGCGCCCTAAATTTAGTTCGTCTTTTTATATATTTTTGATAAAGTCGATGTTTAACAAGGGTCTCAGCCAAAACAACTATGGTTTTATCCATTTTGTCGCTCACAACCGTCCCAACTACCTGTCTTTTTTTTCTCTGTTTTTCCATGATAATTATTATTGTTTACTTGCTGTGTTTTCTCCGCTCTTTTGGTTTATTATTGTTTTTAGCCTTGCAATCTCGCGTTTAGTCTGTTTCATTTTCTGTGGATTTTCGAGCTGTCCAATTTCGTGCTGAAAACGCAGATTAAACAATTCTTGTGCAAGTTCGACAACTTTTTGTTTCCTTTCTTCTGTGCTCAAATCTCTTGCCTCACTCGCTTTCATTGCATATCGCTCCTCTCGATAAATTTTGTTTTAACCGACAACTTATGAGAAGCAAGCCTGAAAGCTTCCTTCGCTATTTCCCTCGGAACACCCTGCATTTCATAAATTATTCTACCAGGACGAATGACTGCAACCCATCCTTCGGGCGCGCCTTTTCCCTTTCCCATCCTGACTTCAGCGGGTTTCTTGGTAATAGGCTTATCAGGAAATATTCTAATCCACATCTTGCCGCCTCTTTTTACGTGCCGGGTCATTGCGATACGGGCAGCTTCAATCTGTCTTGAACTTATCCAGCCGCATTCTTCCGCCTGCAATCCAAATTCACCAAAATTCAGACTACACCCGCGCCTGGCAATTCCTCTCATTCGACCTCTTTGCTGTTTTCGAAATTTTACTTTCTTTGGACTCAGCATTTTAATATCTCCGCTTTAGCTTCTATTTATATCTTTTCAGTGCCCTGGTTCAACTTCATCTTTTTTTAATATCTCACCTTTGAAAATAAATACCTTAACCCCGATTATTCCGTATGTCGTACGTGCTTCAATAAAACCATAATCGATATCCGCTCTCAGTGTATGTAGGGGAACCCTGCCTTCTTTATACCATTCGGTCCTTGCCATTTCAGCCCCTCCCAGACGTCCTGCGCATATTATTTTTATACCCTTGGCACCAAATCTCATAGCAGATGAAACGCCACGCTTCATGGCCCTCCTGAATGCAACTCTTCTTTCGATTTGAAGCGCAACATTCTCTGCAACAAGCTGTGCATCAATCTCCGGTTTTCGTACTTCCTGAATATCTATCATTACTTCATGGGATACTTTATTTTCAATCTCTTTTTTCAGCTGAGAAATTTCCGCTCCCTTTTTCCCAATTACAATTCCAGGCCGTGAAGTAAAAACTCGGAGTCTGATATGCTTGGACGATCTTTCTATTTCAATTTTTGAAATACCTGCATGTTTAAGCTTATTTTTTATAAACTTCCTTATTTTATAATCTTCCAGAATATAGTCAGCATAATTTTTTCCTGCGTACCATCGTGATTCCCACGTTTTGATTATTCCTAACCTTAACCCTATAGGATTTACTTTCTGGCCCAAGCTTTCCCCTCCTTAATTTTTATCTATTCTTCAGCTAAAATGACAGTAATATGACAAGTTCTTTTTAAAATACGAGAGCCCCTGCCTCGCGCTCTTGCTCTGAATCGTTTTAATGTCGGGCCCTGATCTGCTATGATATTTTTAATTACCAGCGAATCTATATCAACACCTTCTTTTTGTTCAGCATTTGCCAAGGCACTTTTAACAACTTTCTCAACAATAGCCGCGGCCTTCAAGGGCATAAATTTCAGAATATTCAACCCGGCCTCAACCGGCTGTCCCTTCACAGCATCAATAAGCTTGCGAACTTTCTGGGAAGAAATTCGCACATGCTTCAATACAGCTTTAAACTCCATTGATAAACGTTTCCTTTA
>JAUWOH010000477.1 GCA_030612225.1 Desulfobacteraceae bacterium | reverse complement strand
AAGAAGTATGACAACTGGCGTCTTCCGACTCTAAAAGAGCTGGAAAGTCTCTCCATCAAAGACAAAAAATATAGAGGTTATGAGGCTGATTGTGGCCAGTGGGTTAAAATAGTGCCTGAGATAAAGCTTAGCTGTGGATGGATATGGACGTCGGAAGTAGACAAGATCTCACCGACTGCCCGGATTTTCAACTTTAACAACGTTTATCACTACACTGTTCGAAAAGCCCATAAGCGCGCTTACCGTGCTCTACCGGTGCGTGATCTTAAATAAAACCTGAATTTTTATCAATCACCGCTCATCCTGTTTTCACTGGGTGGGCGGTGCCTTCATTAGCTCAATAATCATACCTAACCCGGATAAGCCGGAAACAACAAATTGCAAGCACCACCTAATCTTAAAATTGGGTCAAATAAATTCCAAATTACAATATCCAAATCTCAAATAAAATCAAAAACCAAAGATTTGGAATTTTAGTCATTGTTATTTATCTTTAATTTTCTGACATAAAAAACACGAAAGGATTAAGATACTAATAATTCACGATATACGTGTGCCCGTGTAGGCGGTAGTTCATTATTTATTCCGTTGGAGAAAAGAATCTGAAACAGGCGAGTATTCCCATATCGGAATCCTGCAATAGATCCATTTAGAAACAGACGCCACTGCCTCACAAAAGCTTCATCAAACATCTCCCGAACTTTTTTCACATTAAGTTCATAATTTTCCACCCAATGCTCCAGAGTTTTTGCATAATGCCAGCGTAAATTCTCAACATCAAGTATAGAAAAGCCCGTTTTCCCCATTTCCCGTATGATTTCAGCCAGGCAGGGGAGATAAGCACCGGGAAAGATATATTTGAATGTCCAGGGGTCACCTGGAGACAGTGTGTCTTTTCCGATGGTGTGTAATAGACCCAGTCCTTCCCTTTTCAATAAATTAGATATTTTTTTTATAAAAACTGGAATGAATTTTTTTCCGACATGTTCAAACATACCGATTGAAACAACTTTATCATACTTTCCGCTTAATTCCCGATAATCCTGGTATGTTACCTTGATTTGACTCTCAAGCCCCAGCTCTTTGATTTTGCGATTGGTATATTCATACTGGTTTTTTGAAAGGGTGATTCCAACACCGTTTATTCCGTATTTTTGAGCAGCATAGATTAGCATTCCCCCCCAGCCGCATCCGATGTCGAGAAGAGATTCACCCGGCTTAAGCAGAAGCTTGCGTGAAATATGCTCATATTTATTCAATTGCGCCTGCTCAAGAGAGTCGTATTCCTTATTAAAATAAGCGCAGGAATAAGTCATGGTTTCATCAAGAAATAAGAAATAGAATTCATTACCCAGATCATAATGGTGAGAAATGTTTTTAGGTACGCGACGAAGTGTGTCACGATTTAGTAGCGAAATTTTAATAAACCGCAGTTTTTCTAAAAAAGAGAGTGTGCTTTCATCAAAATTAATGGAAAATCCCAAACGAAAAAGTCTCTGCATATCACCCACTATTTCGAGAGCTCTTTCCATGTAGGATTCTCCAAACCCCATATAGCCGCTTCCCATGATTTTTTTTACACATTCCTTGTTTTTAAAACGCAGTGTAACGCAAGGCGCTTTCCCAAAAGATATTCTATCCCCATCCCAGAATTCAAAGGCAAAAGATTCTTCCGGACAGGAGTGGTGCATCATTTCAGCAATTTTTTTAAATGCTGTTTTCATGACAATATTCCTTTTATTTCAAGATGTTATTTTATCCATGTTATAAGCAAAATGAAATAAAAAAGCCTCCATGAGGGTTCATAACTCCCCTGGAGGCTTTGTCTTGGAAATATTGTCTAATCCTGTCTTACTGCCTCAGGAAAGTTGATTTTACCAGGACAACAAGAATGGATAACAGGCTGATTATTCCGTTACGTATTTAAAAGAAAGCTTCACTTTGGCGCGAAAAGCTGTAACTTTATTATTTTCAACTTTCATATCCAGTTTTTCAATTTCTGCTACCCTCAAGTCCCTTAAGCTTTTGCCCGCTGTCTCCACTGCATTTTTTGCGGCTTCTTCCCAGGAATTGGGACTGCTTCCAACCAGATCGATGATTTTGTATACACTCTCGCTCATTTTTTCCTCCTTTGTTATTTGTTGAAATTTGATGGCATCCGGAGTTTGTTCTAAGACTTTTTACGAAACC
>JAUWOH010000071.1 GCA_030612225.1 Desulfobacteraceae bacterium | reverse complement strand
CTGTCCCTCTCCTTTCTAAAGGAATTAAGATCAACAAGGCCGTTTTCAGCAAACACAATAAGTAAAAGCATTGAAAATAATATCAATATTGCCATAGATAACATTATGTTAAGTTTGTTCAACATATTCTTACTTCTTTAGTAATGCCAGATTCAAAACCTTCTCAATTTCCGGGGTTTTAAAAATCATGGAAAAAACGCCGTATATGACAAGACCGGTTAATATACTTCCCATAAGCCCTGTTAATAGACCAAGCAGGCTTTCAGTTCCCGACGGAATAATATATAATGCAACAGTCCACACAACTATTCCCATTATTACAGAACATATTACATTTTTGCAAACAGATTCAGCTATTCCCGATAATTTCAATGGTCCCAGCTTTTTATTTAGTGCCCGCATAAGCAGTCCGAAGTTAAGCATTGAAGCAAGAGACAAAGCTAATGCAAGCCCTGCATGTCCCATCGGCCCCATTAAAATAACTCCAAGTAATATATTGGCAATTATGGATATAACAGCCGTGTAAACAGGTGTTTTCGTATCTTTAAGCGCATAAAAGGTAAATACAACAATTCTTACACCTGAAACAGCCCACAGACCGATACTATAATACAAAACGGCACTTGCAGTCAACACAGTGGCTTCATAGCCAAATGCCCCTCTCTCAAATAAAAGGGCCACAATCGGCTGCCGCAATACAATAAGCCCCACCATGGCAGGAATGCTTACAAAAAATACAAGTTTCAATGTATATGCAAAAGAATCCCTTACTGCTGTTATGTCTTTTGCTGCCGCCTGTCTGGAAAGGCTCGGCAACATGGCAGTTGCAGCAGCGATAGCAAAAATCCCCAAAGGAAACTGGACCAGCCGGTCTGCATAATAAAGATACGATATACTGCCTTCAGACTGTATTGAAGCAAGAAGAGTTATAACCAGTGTATTAATTTGATATACGGCGGAACCGAATATTGCGGGGAAAAACAGTAGAACGATTCTTTTCAACCCCGGATGCCATATTCCTGATTTCTTCCAGAAATAGAATCTTTTTTTTATTAAAAACGGCACCTGAAGTGCAAGTTGCAAAAATCCTCCAATAACTACGCCAAATGCAAGTCCATATACAAGATTTGTTAAATCGGTTGAAAATATAGATATAATAAACACCGAAAGTATCATAGCTATATTCAAAAATACCGGGGCAAGGGCAGGTGCGGCAAAATGCCCCAGGACATTTAAAATACCCATACTCAGCGCAACCAGGCATATAAAAAAAATATAAGGAAACATTATGCGCGTCAGAACTACGGCAAGCGTAAACTTTTCAGGGGACCCTGTAAATCCAGGAGCAAAAATACGGACGATCCATGGGGAGAGCACAATACCTGATACAGTTATAACAACCAGCAAAATCGAAAGCAGTTTTATGGCGGATCTTGCCATCTCGAATGCTTCATCTTTTCCTTTATCTGTAAGGTATTGTGTAAAAACAGGAACAAAGGAAATGCTTAAGGAACCTTCGCCAAAAAGCCTTCTTACAAGATTGGGAATCCTGAAAGCTGCAATAAATGCATCGGAATAAAAGCCCGCACCAAAAAAAGCAGCGATAACCATATCCCTTATATAACCAAAAATGCGGCTCAACAAAGTTGCCGAGCCTACAACACCTGCAGCCTTTGTCACACGAGTATTTTCAGACATTTTATATTGTATTAATTTATCCTATTGAAAAATATTCCCAAATGAGCATTCAGGTAATCCGTTTTTAAGGCGGGTCGCTGTCTGAAGGTATTAGTAAGCGTTAAGAAAGAACAACAAACAAGCATATTTTATATACAAGACAAAGAATAGATTCATTTAGTAAGCTTTTTATTAAAGGATTGCACCTGTTCTTTCTTTACGCTTACTTATGTCTGAGTTCGACACGTCTTAAAAACGGATTACCTGAATGCGGCTTTTCAAAAGACTAATGTTTATATTAAAGTCTGTAAAATCAGGATAAATACCTTGACATCCTTTTTTTAATTTTATAGTTAGATCATTTTATCAAATTTCATAAAAGGAGCTTAATACTTTGGCTAATCACAAATCCGCTTTAAAACGCGCTCGTCAGAATGAAATAAGGCGCATGCGTAACAAATCTTATAGAACAAGGGTCAATAACGTCACTAAAGAGATTCGACTTGCTGAAGGTGAATCGTCAGGCGAAACAATTGCAACGAAGCTTAACATCGCAAAGTCTGCAATCGACATAGCAGCCAAAAAGGGCGTAATTCATAAAAAAACTGCTGCAAGAAAAATATCCCGCCTCTCAAAATTTGCCAACACTGTCGTTGCTTAGGGCTCGCAAAAAAATAACTTCACATTTTATGCGCGAACCCTTAAAAATTATCCGTCATGCGTGCAAATATTTTTTCTGCAAGCCTTTGTGAAACCTTTGAAATCGCCTCCCGCCTGTTTTGTACTGTTCTGTGCTTATCGCCAGGTACGACATTGTAGGCCTCGTCTGCAGTAATTCCTTTTGTTCGCCAGATTACCCTGCCTTCAGGAACAACCAGTTTCATGTCGACGGACAGCTTTACATTTCTTTCGCTGGAAGTGTTCGGATCGCCTCGGGAAATGGTTGTAATGTTTATAGACTGGATGATTCCATAAAGTACAGCATCAGCATCGCCTATGCTCCCTGCCAGTATATCTTTTCTATTCTTTGTGAATTCATAGATGAGATCATCTGTAACCTGATTTTCCAGCCTGCTTTCGGAAGTACGGTTTTCAAATATAGGTATGAAAATACTTTCCGTGCCTTCCGGAAAATCTCCGGTTCCTGCAAACCTGTACCCACAGCCTGAAACAAGTATCAGCAAAAAAAGAACGAAAAAGATAATTTTTCTTTTTTGAAACATAATTTGGCCTTATATTATGAACGTCCAACACATGTCTTGGCATAGCATTTGCGAAGCCAGACCGAACATTGAACGTCGAATTTTGAAGTATTTTTCCTTACTTCTGCGGTTCGATATTCCTTGTTCGATATTCGATATTCAAAACGCCTTTCACCCGTACCCCGCAACTCGTAACCCTCAACTCGTAACCCTCAACTCGCACCCCGTAACCCGCAACCCGCTATACAACAATATTAACAAGCTTATTCTTTACAACAATAACCTTTTTAACAGTCTTATTATTTATGAATTTTTTTGCCCGTTCATCTGAAAGAGCCATTTGTTTTATTGTATCTTCATTTGTATCAACACTCACTGCGAACCTGCTCCTGAGCTTACCGTTGACCTGGATTACAATCAGCAGTTCATTCTCTTGAAGAATATCTTTTCTGTACGTCGGCCATGATTCCAAAAGAGCACTCGATTCATGCCCCATAGCTTCCCATATTTCATCTGCAAAATGCGGTACAATCGGCGAAAGGAGGAGCACAACGGATTCCATGGCAAACCTCATTACGCCCGCCGAAACAGGGCTGTTTTCTTTAAATTTAATGCCGTTCATGGTATTATAAAGCTCCATGACAGCACTTATGGCGGTATTAAAATGAAACCGATCTTCTATATCTCTTGTAACTTTTTTTATAGTCTGATGGGTTTTCCTGTAAAGATCTTTTAAATTGTCATCAATATCTTCCAGACTACCGTCAAAAGGTTCAACGTCTTTTATTGAATCCATGAGCGTCGCTGCAAGCCGCCATACACGATTGAGGAAACGGGAACCACCCTCAACTCCCTGCTCGCTCCATTCCATATCCCTTTCAGGGGGTGCTGCAAAAAGACAAAAGAGCCTTGTTGTATCCGCACCGTATTTTTCGAGCAATATGTTCGGGTCAACAACATTTTTTTTCGATTTAGACATTTTTTCTATGCGGCCTACCTCAACGTCCCTGCCACATGTGCTGCAAATACGTTTTTTGCCGCTCACATCCTCTTCTTCAGGAAGCAGAAAGCCGTGCTCCAAACAAAAAGACGTTTCCTTGCAAACCATTCCCTGTGTTAAAAGCCGCGTAAAAGGCTCCTTATAATTAACAAGCCCTATTTCTTTAAGCACCCTGGTATAGTATCTTGAATAAAGAAGATGCAAAATAGCATGCTCAACCCCGCCGATATATTGATCCACCGGCATCCAATAATCAACAGCCTCCCGGTCAAACATGCCGGTGTCGCATTTCGGGCTGCAGTACCTTTCAAAATACCAGGAAGATTCTACGAAAGTGTCCATTGTATCGGTTTCTCTTTTTGCATCAAGGCTATGGCATTTGGGACACTCTGCCTTCGCAAAACTATCAAGCCCGGGAAGCGGAGATTTTCCGCCTTCAAGAATATCAGTGTCTTCAGGAAGTACTATGGGAAGCTGTTCTTCCGGGACCGGAACAATCCCGCATTTTTTGCAGTGAATCATTGGAATCGGAGCACCCCAGTACCGCTGCCTGGAAATCCCCCAGTCTCTCAGTCTGAAACTGACGGTTCTCCGACCGATATTATTTTCTTCGAGATCTCCGGCAATTTCATCGAGAGCTTTTTTATTATCCATCCCGTCAAATTGACCCGAGTTGATCATCACTCCGTCACCGGTATATGCCTCAGTCATCGAAGCTGCATCAAGGTCTTCATCATAAGGCTTTACGACAGGTACAATATCCAGTTCATATTTTTTTGCGAACTCAAAATCACGCTGGTCATGTGCAGGCACAGACATAACAGCACCTGTTCCATATTCCATCAGGGCAAAATTTGCCGTATAAATCGGCATGCGCTTGCCGTGCATGGGATTTATGCACCATGCCCCTGTAAAAACTCCTTCTTTTTCATGGCTCTCTATTGCCTTTCCTGATCTGTCCTGCATGGACATACGATCCACAAAATCTGCAACCTCTTTCTTATGTCCGGTTCTTTTTGATAGCTTAAGTACAAGCGGATGCTCCGGCGCAAGAACCATGAAGGTTGCGCCGAAAATCGTATCCTGCCTGGTCGTAAAAACAGGTATGTATTCATCTTTGTTATCAATTTTATCAACAGGATTTTCAATGGGAAACCTGATTTCAGCACCAATACTCTTGCCGATCCAGTTTTTCTGCATGGTAATAACTTTATCAGGCCAACCGGAAAGTTCATCGGAATATGCAAGCAGATCTTCTGCATAATCGGTTACCCTAAAAAACCACTGCCACAGCTTTTTCTGGCGAACCGGCTCTGTGCACCTCCAGCATAATCCGGCTTCCACCTGTTCGTTGGCAAGGACCGTTTGGCATTTGTCACACCAGTTTACAAAAGACTCCTTCCTGTATGCCATATCCTTTTCATACATCTTTAAAAACAACCACTGTTCCCACCTGTAATATTCAGGTTTGCATGTAGCAATTTCCCTGTCCCAGTCGTAACTGAATCCCACACGTTTCAACTGCGTGCGCATGGCATCAATATTATCGTATGTCCATTTAGCCGGATGAGTGTTGTTTGCAATAGCAGCGTTTTCCGCCGGCATTCCAAATGCATCCCATCCCATTGGATGCAAAACATTAAATCCCTGCATCCTCTTATATCTTGCAACAACATCGCCTATTGTATAATTTCTCACATGCCCCATATGAATCTTTCCGGACGGGTATGGAAACATCTCAAGAAGATAGTATTTTTTTCTGTCAGGATCCTCATACACCTTGAACAGGTCTGTTGCCTCCCAGGCGCTTTGCCATTTTTCCTCTACTCTAATAGGATTGTATCTTTCATCCATTACCTGCTTTACCTCCTGGAATGAGTTCTTATTGAGTCATCCGGCTCTTATCCAAAGACTTTTTACGAAACCATCATTTTTGCCGGACATCTCTCGGCCCTGCTGAAGCAGTCATTTCTCATGCCACAATATTAAATAAATAGCAACCGGGCAAAATTTTTATTTGTTATTAAGGTTTTAAGAGCCTTTATGTAAAAATAGTTTGACTTGTATTCGACAATTTCATATTCAGGCAATGCAGGTAACTGTTATGCAGTAAAGAATCCACGCCCTTCGAAGATTCCGTCAAGCGGGAAAGGACGTGGATTTTAAAATTGAATAAAACAACCAGGGATATTTATTATATGAGCAGCAAACTACTTATAAACGCTGTGGATCATGAAGAATGCAGAATAGCAAAAGTTAAGGAAAGCAAACTTGAAGAATTTCACATCGAAAGTGCTTCAAAGGAAATTACCCACGGAAACATATATAAAGCCGTCATCACCCGCGTAGAACCCAGCCTTCAGGCCGTGTTTGTCGATTACGGTGCACAGCGACACGGATTCCTGCAAAAACATGAAATCCACAGCGACTACTACCAGGACAACACTACAGGTGATCAGTCGATAAATCACATAGTTAAGCGCGGCAAGGAGCTTCTTGTCCAGGTCACAAAAGATCCGTTCATGAAGAAAGGAGCTATGCTCACAACATTCATATCTTTGCCGGGCAGATACCTGGTGCTTATGCCCGGAAGTGAAAACCGCGGTATTTCGCGGAAGATAGAGGATGAAGATGAACGCAACAGGCTAAAAGAAATTATCGTCAAGCTAAAGCTGCCGCAAGGTTTTGGCGTAATTGTCCGCACAGCAGGAGTTACCTGTACAAAAACCCTTTTGTCCAAAGACATGAAATATCTAATGCGGCTCTGGAAAACCATAAAAAAAAATGTGATGAAGGAAAAGGCTCCTTCCCTTCTGTACAAAGAAAGAAATCTTGTTTTAAGATCAATTCGTGACTATTTTACCCCTGACATAACTGAAATCCTTATTGACGATGGCCCTGTATTTACGGAAGTAAAAAATTTTATTAAAATCATCTCATCCAGGCATGCAAAAATCGTCAAGCTCTATAAAGGCGATAAGCCGATATTTACTAAATCTCAGCTCGAAAGTCAGATTGCATCAATATTTGAAAGTCGTGTTCCGCTGAAATCCGGTGGCAGTATTGTAATAGAACCGACTGAAGCCATGGTGTCAATAGATGTTAACTCGGGAAAAGCAACCCGTGAAAAATCCATAGAGAAAACCGCCCTGCTGACAAATATTGAAGCAGCCGAAGAAATTACGCGTCAGCTGCGACTGCGGGATTTAGGTGGTTTAATCGTAATTGATTTTATAGATATGAAAGATCATAAGCACCGGCTCGATGTCGAAAGGGCTGTGAAGACACACGTTAAAAATGATAAGGCCAGAACTAAAGTCGGTAGAATTTCCATGTTTGGACTAATGGAAATGTCAAGGCAGCGAATAAGGCCCTCCATTGAATTCGGAAGCTTTGAGCCATGCAAATTTTGCCTTGGAAAAGGTGTAACACCCTCTGCCGAAACTTTAGCTCTGCGCTTCATTAGAAAACTTCGTCTTGAAACTCTGGAAAGTGATATTTCCAGTGCAAAAGGTTTTGTACCTGTTAATGTTGCTGACTACCTTTTGAACAAAAAACGCAAAGAAATCCTTGATTTGGAGTTAAGTCGCAATATTAATATCGCCATTGAAGCTGATATTTCGATGATTCCCGGAGAAAGCAATATTATTTGTGAAAAATAGATTTGACGTAATTTTATTTTTGAAGTATATCAGCGAAACTTTATCCATATAACAATTAAAGGAGGTTTATCTTGATTAGTATCGCATACGCAATGGGCCAGGGAGGAGACGCTGCCGGACAAGGAGCAGGTGGATTTACAGGGTTTATCCCTCTTATCCTGATGTTTGTTATTTTTTATTTTCTGCTTATTCGGCCTCAACAGAAAAAGACAAAACAACACCGCGAAATGGTATCCAGTCTTAAAAAGGGGGACCGCATAATTACAAGCGGCGGTATTCATGGTCGCATAACAGGCATTGACGAAACAACATTAACGGTTGAAATATCCGACAGGGTTCGGGTTAAAGTCGCCAGGAGTAATGTAGGCGCAAGAATAGAAACGGTAACCCAACCCCCGCCTGAAAAAAAAACCAAGCCTGATTCAAAAAAATCAAAATAATTTCAGACTTTTTAAAACCTGAATCAACCTTTCGTAAACGGTGGTTTTTTATAACGCTATCATCGTGATTAGACAAATATTTAAGGAAAAAGACCATTGAAGAATATTTCTTGGAAACCGGTATTGATTCTTATTGTTATTGTTACAGCCGTTATCTATCTTCTTCCGACCATAAATCCGACTTTATGGCCGCACAAAAAGATAAATTTAGGCCTTGACCTTCAAGGTGGTATGCATCTTGTCCTTGAAGTTGACACGGAAAAGGCCGTGGAAAGTAATATTGAACGAATAAGCCAGGAAATTCGTAGTCTTTGCAAAAAAGAACACATCAGGCAAATACAAATAGAACGAATTCAGGGCACAAAAATACTGGTCACTATCAAAGATGAAGATAGCATTGATAAATTTGAGGCGTTTCTGGACAAAGAATTCAGAGGTCTTCATTTAGTTTCAAAATCAACAGAAAACGGAGTGCTTTCCATCACTCTCGATCTGCCGGAAAAGGAAACGGACAATATCAAGGAAATGGCTACCAGGCAGGCCCTTGAAACAATCAGAAACCGTATAGACCAGTTTGGCGTCAGTGAACCTGACATACGACTCCAGGGTGAAAAACGGATTCTCATTCAACTGCCTGGTATAAAGGACACGCAAAGGGCAAAAGACCTCATCGGAAAAACAGCGCTTCTTGAATTCAAACTGCTGGATGAGGTCAACGACATTAATTCCGCGCTTAAGGGTTCCGCCCCTCGCGGAAGCGAAATCCTCTACCAGATTACCCAGAGTGCCGAAACAAATCGTTCAGTAAAAACACCTTTTCTCGTAAAAAAGCGAACACTTTTAACAGGAGCTAACCTCACAGATGCAAGGGTTCAAATTGATTCACAGTATAATGAACCTTATGTTTCCATATCTTTTGATAAAAAAGGTGGACGTACATTTGCCAAGATAACCGGTGAAAATGTTAAAAAGCGACTTGCAATCGTACTGGATAACAAAGTTTATTCAGCACCGGTAATTCAGGAAAAAATATCCGGCGGCCAGGCCCGGATTACCGGCAGTTTCAGCACTGAAGAAGCAAACGATCTTGCCATAGCACTCAGGGCAGGCGCTCTGCCGGCGCCTGTAAAAATCCTTGAAGAAAGGACCGTAGGACCTTCCCTTGGAGCTGATTCAATTAGAAAAGGACTTATATCCATATGCATCGGCGGTATCCTGGTGGTTCTTTTTATGATTGTTTATTATAAATTTTCCGGCATTATCGCTGATCTCGCTCTTATCTTTAATATCATTCTTATTGCAGCAGGGCTTGCCGCTTTTCAGGCTACCCTTACCCTTCCAGGAATAGCAGGAATAATACTTACAATTGGAATGGCGGTGGATGCCAATGTTTTAATATTTGAACGTATCCGGGAAGAAATAAATATCGGGAGAACGCCCAAGGCAGCCGTTGATGCCGGCTATGACCGGGCAACTCTTACCATCCTTGATGCCAACGTCACAACCCTTATTGCAGCGCTTGTTCTTTTTCAGTTTGGAACAGGTCCTGTCAAGGGTTTTGCTGTTACTTTAAGTCTGGGCGTACTGGCAAGTCTTTTTACAGCCCTTATCATGACCAGAATGATATTCGATTATATTTTGATGAAGCGTAAAGTTAAACAAATAAGCATATGATAAATTCGTAAAATATCGAATTCATCAGGTTTTAGTCCCGCCTGAGGCGGGATTAAGTTTTATGTTTTAGGTTAATGATATTATCCGTTTTAACAGAGAGTTAAAACTTAAAACGTTTCTTAAAAAGTAGTTTTTATACTTTTTAAGAAACCGTCAAGCTTTAGGTTTCAGGGTAAACCAACTATTTTTAACCACGACCAAAGAGTGCGGCTTTTTTAAATCAATTAAAACAAGAGGCAACATTAATGCAATTTATAAAACCTGACATTAACATAAATTTTACCAGCAAAAGAAAAATAGCTTTCTTAGTATCGATTGCAATGATCCTTGTCAGTATTTCCTCCATCATAATACACAAAGGCCCTAAATATGGAGTAGATTTTGCCGGTGGTACACTTGTACAGGTAAAGTTTTTTGATTCCGTCCTACTTGACGATATTAAGTCCGGGCTTTATACGATTGGACTCCGAAAATCATCTGTGCAGATGTTTGGTGAAAAGAAAGAAAATGAATTCCTTATCCGTACCGATATAGCAGTTATGACTTCCGAAGGCTTTTCAAAAAAAGTGGAAAAAGCACTTAAATCATCAACAGGTACCGACGTTGAAATCCGCCGGGTTGAAATGGTTGGCCCCCAGGTCGGCAAGGATCTCAGGGAAAAGGCTCTCTTTGCAATGTTCTACGCTCTTTTATTTATAACAGTATATATCTCCGGCAGGTTTGAATTAAAATGGGTTTTAAGTGGTGTCATGGCAGCAGCACTTATCGGCGCCATTTACTTTTTTAATCTTTTTAATGTCAGCATCCCGTTTCTGATTGCCACAGCACTCATAGTCACCCTCATTCTTTTCTGGTTTCTCGAGCTTAAATACGCCATGGGTGCCATTGTAGCACTTATTCATGATGTTACTATCACCGTTGGTCTCTTTTCCATCCTTGACAAGGAGTTTACCCTGCCCATTATTGCGGCACTCCTTACTATTATCGGATATTCATTAAACGACACCATCATTGTTTTTGACCGTATTCGTGAAAACCTGAAAAAACACCATAAAAAACCTCTTGAATTCATATTAAACAGAAGTATAAACGAAACCCTCTCACGCACACTGCTTACCTCCTTAACCACCCTTACTGTACTTATTACCCTTTTTGTTCTGGGCGGAGGAATTATTCATGACTTTGCATTTGCCATGATCATCGGTGTTCTGGTGGGAACTTATTCCTCAATATATGTGGCAAGCCCTATTCTACTTGCCTGGCAGGGGCGAGGAAAAAAAGCTGATAGCTGATAGCTCACAGCTCATAGTATGAAGGATTCAATCATTTGACTATGAGCTATCAGCTATCAGCTTATCAGCTAATAAATTACGGAGTAATTTATTCAAAGGCCGTCAATTTTTTTATGGAAAAAATTCTGCCATGGTTTTTCCTTAAAAGTGTTCCTGGAATCGGAAATCATACTTTTAAGAGGCTTTTTGACCATTTCAGCTCACCTGATCTTGTTTTGCAGTCAACCTATAATGAACTTTTGCATGTTGAAGGCATGACCCGTCGCCTTGCCTCTGCTATCAAAAACCATAAACTGCCTGACCAGGTCAGAAAGGAGCTTGATAATACAATACAAAGAGGTTACCGGATTATTA
>JAUWOH010000334.1 GCA_030612225.1 Desulfobacteraceae bacterium | reverse complement strand
TGAAAACAAACTACATCCTGATAAAAAGTATGCTGTTTCAATTACATCAGGTGATATTTCCCGGCTTGAAAATTTAATTTCCGATGCAAAAGCTGCAGTATTATCCGACACACCTCAAAGAGCAAACGGATCAGGTGGTATAAATTACTCTTTAAACCGCCTGGGTCTGTCATGTGAAACAGCATTTGTCTTTCCCGGTTCAGGAAACCATTATACCTCAATGGGCAGAGGTGTCGGTGTGCAGTGGCCCGATATCCTCCGGGGAATGGATGCAAAAACCCTTCAGCTAAAAACCCAGCTCCTTCCGGGTTGCTTTATTCCGCAAAGAATCTCATGGTCGCCGGGATGGGAGAAAGATGCCAGGGATAAAATCATATCCGACCCGCTTAATATGATTTTTGGCCAGGTTGCTCATGGCGGTGTTGTTTCCGGCCTTATGAAATATTTTGAGCTGAAACCTTCTGCTGTTATTGGATACAGCCTTGGTGAATCGGCAGGACTCTTTGCAATGGGCGCATGGCCCGACCGCGGGCAAATGTTAAAACGCATGCATAAAACAGACCTTTTTTCAACTTCACTTGCAGGCCCGTGTAATGCTGCCCGAAAAGCATGGTCTCTGCCGCCTGACGAAGATGTTAACTGGTGTGCTGCGGTGATTAACCGCTCTGCTGATACCGTTTCAAAGTTTATTGGAAACTGGCCGACAACGCGTCTTTTAATTATTAACACGCATGATGAATGTGTAATCGGGGGTAGAGAAGTTCATGTAAAAGCTGCCATAAATATGCTTGGTTGTACGGCACTTTTCTTAGACGGTGTTATTACAGTCCACTGCGACGCCGCAATACCTGTTGCAGAAGCATACAAGGCCCTTCACATTTTTCCGACCAGCCGCCCGGATAACCTTAGATTTTACAGCTGTGCCCTTGGGCATTCATACGATCTTACAAGCGAAAGTACTGCATCTTCAATTTTAAAGCAGGCTCTTACCGGCTTTGATTTTCCTGCCGTAATAAAGCAGGCATATAATGACGGTGTGCGCATCTTTCTGGAAATGGGACCTGGTTCATCCTGCACAAGGATGATAAATAAAATCCTTAAAAACAAACCGCATTTAGCTGCCAGCGCATGTGTTAATGGTGAAGACGATTATATTACGATTTTAAATGTTTTAAGCGCCCTGTCAGCGGAACGTGCTCCAGTTAATCTGGATAAACTTTACGGAAATGATTCTTATCCTCCGACAGTCCACTTAAAGGATAAGAACAAATCCGCCGGCAGGGTAAAGATCATTATCGGAGGAAAATCTCCATCCCCTGCCCTGCCCTACCTGAAAAGCAAAAATCAAAAACCAGGCTTCGCCTTCGGCTACGCCCGGCAAGCCAGAAACCAGCAAATCCAGTTGGAGCGGAGCGGAAATCCCGCTGAAAGCGGGGCAACCAACAGAGCCAGTTGGAGCGAAGCTGAAATCCCGCTGAAAGCAGGGCAACCAGTATCCCCGATAAATCGGGATCTCCGCTCCGCTCCGACCAGCAACGAGCAACGAGCAACCAGCACCCAGAATTCAGACCTTATCAAAACAATGTCTGAAAATATTCAAGCCACCTCAAAAGCTCATCAAAAATTTTTAGACTTTTCAAGCAACTTAACAAAAAACTTTGCAAAAACATTTTCCATTCAAACAAGGCTTCTTGAAACCGTTATAAAAGATAAAGGACAGGTTCTTGAAGGTGGAGACCCAAAAGCCGTGTTTTTACAACATCGCTTTTATCCGGAACCTGCCTTTTCCCGTGATATGTGCATGGAATTTGCCACAGGCTCTGTTGAGAAAGTGCTTGGCCCTGAATTTGCGGTTGTCGATACTTACAAGGCAAGGGTGCGACTTCCTGATGAGCCGTTAATGCTTGTTGACAGGATCATTTCAGTAGAAGGTGAAAAAGGCTCCCTTGGCCATGGCCGTGTTGTTACCGAACATGATGTACTTTCGGGCGCCTGGTATCTTGACGGCGGCCACGCGCCGGTATGTATCTCTGTGGAAGCCGGGCAGGCAGATCTTTTCTTGTGCTCCTACCTTGGTATAGACCTTGTGGTTAAAGGGGTGAGATCATACAGGCTTCTTGACGCAAATGTCATATTTCACACAGGCCTGCCCAAACCAGGTGATATCATTCGTTACGAAATTGAAATAGAAAAATTTGTTCGCCAGGGGGATACCTACCTTTTCTTTTTCAACTTCGAAGGACGAATCAACAACACTTTGTTCATCAGCATGTCAAACGGATGTGCGGGTTTTTTTACCGAAGATGAGGTTATTAATTCAGGAGGCATTGTCCTTACCGATGAAGACACCAGGCCTCTGAAGGGTAAAAAATTTCCTGACTGGAAAAACCTTGTCGAGTTATATCCTGAAAGCTATAACGATGATGCTGTTGAAGCACTTAGAAAGGGCGAACTTTCTATGTGTTTTGGATCTGAGTTTAACGGTATCAATAGTGCTGAGTCTCTCAGACTCCCCGGTGGCCGGATGAAACTCATCGACCGTATCCTTTCCTTTGATCCGGGCGGCGGTCGCTATGGCCTGGGATCGATTCGTGCAGAGGCGGATATTCATCCGGATGACTGGTTTTTGACCTGCCATTTCAAAGATGACATGGTCATGCCAGGAACTCTCATGTATGAATGCTGCGCACATACCCTCAGGGTATTTACCCAGCGTATCGGATGGGTTACCGACAAACCAGGTGTGTGTTATGAACCTGTCCCGGGTGTTGAAAGTATTCTCAAATGCCGCGGGCCTGTTACCCCTAAAACCAGCCATGTTATTTACGAAGTGGATATAAAGGAACTTGGATACGCACCCGAACCTTATGCGATTGCCGATGCTCATATGTATGCTGATGATCACCGTATTGTCATGTTCAAGGACATGTCCATTAAAATGACCGGAATAACGCGCACCGAAATCGAATCTTTCTGGAAAGATAAATCAAATTTACCATCTAAAATCCAGCAACCAGGCTTCGCCCCGGCAAGCCCCGCAACCCGCAACCCGCAACCCGCAACCCGAAACCCGAAACCCGCAATATTTGACCGCAGCCACATTATAGAATTTACATCCGGAAAACCTTCAAAAGCATTCGGTGATAAGTATAAAATATTTGACCGTGGAAGATTTCTTGCAAGGTTGCCCATGCCTCCCTATTCTTTTATCGACAGGATAACATCTATCGAGCATGAGCAATGGTCGCTAAAGCCTGAGGGGTGGATTGAAGTTGAATACGACCTAAACCCCAATGCATGGTACTTCAATGCAAATCGAACCTCTTCAATGCCCTATTGTATCATCAATGAAATAGCGCTTCAAGCTTGTGGATGGCTGGCTTCATATATGGGATCTGCCTTAAAAAGTGAAAATGACCTAAAATTCAGAAACCTTGGAGGGAATACTACTTTATATCGAAACATTTTAAACGACGAGAACACCCTGACTACCCGCACCCGATTGACACAGGTTGCCATAGCCGGTGATATTATTATTGAACAGTTTGATTTTCAGGTTTTTCAATCCGGCTTAAAAATATACGAAGGCGATACCAGCTTTGGTTTCTTCACAAAAGAAGCTCTGGCCATCCAGACAGGTATTCACGGTGGTGCTGAAAATGCTTATGTCCCTGGTGTGGAGGAAATAAAAAATGCTGAATCTTTTAACATTAAACATGAACCACCATTTGACCCGAATGATAAAAATTCTGTAAATAAGAAAATAGATCGGGCACATTCCCTGTCATTGCCGTCAAAAGCACTTCTCATGCTTGATCAAATAGATATGTACATTCCTGACGGCGGGCCTTATGGTCTCGGCTTTATTCGCGGAATAAAAAAAGTTGACCCGGATGAATGGTTTTTCAAAGCGCACTTCTTCCAGGACCCTGTATGCCCAGGCTCTCTGGGAATAGAATCTTTTCTGCAGCTTATTAAATGCATTGCCATAGATCGCTTCAAACACCTTGAAAATAGCCATCATTTTGAGCTTTTAACAAAAACTCCCCATAACTGGATT
>JAUWOH010000444.1 GCA_030612225.1 Desulfobacteraceae bacterium | reverse complement strand
CCGCATGCCAGTGGCCTATGTAATGGCTATGGTAGGCTTTGTTGGTTTTGCATTGATGATTTCACTTAAAGGAGGTCTTAACCTTCTTTCAAGAAATATTTTCGATGCGTTTTCTTCCTACGGGCTTACCACTATTCCTCTATTTATTCTTATGGGGCAGATTGCCTTTAACAGCGGCATCAGCCGCAAGCTGTATGATACTGCCTATAAATTTCTTGGGAGTACACGTGGCGGCCTGGCGATGACTACAGTTGCAGCATGTACAGCTTTTGGCTCTGTGTGCGGATCAAGCCCGGCAACAGCAGCTACCATGGCTACAGTTGGATTACCTGAAATGAGGCGCTATAAATATAACGATGAACTATCCGCCGGTGCTGTGGCATCGGGCGGAGGTTTGGGTATGATCATGCCTCCCAGCGTTGTATTAATTGTATATGGTGTGTTAACGGAACAGTCCATAGGAGCATTATTTGTTTCAGGGATACTGCCCGCCATTCTTATAACCATTTTATTTATAATTTGCATATATATTAGATGCACCATTACCCCTGACCAGGGTCCTCGAGGAGATAAATTCACCTGGGCTGAGCGGATAAAATCGTTGTCAGGAATGGGTGATACCCTGTTCGTTTTTTTAATGGTCATGGGGGGTCTCTTTTTTGGAATTTTCACACCCACAGAGGCCGCGGGAGTGGGTGTTTTTGGCGTCCTTTTAGTATCGCTGATTCGCCGTCAGCTTACCTGGCAGGGGTTTGTTAAATCGTTATATGAAACTCTCAGGACATCATGTATGGTTTTGTTCCTCATTGCCGGTGCCGTAGTATTCGGCAAATTCCTTGCTGTAACCCGGATTCCTTTTAATATTGCCAGCTGGGTCGGTGGATTGGATATGCCGGCGTATATGGTTTTAGCCGTGATCGTGCTGGTATATTTTATAGGCGGCTGTGTTATGGACGCACTGGCTCTTATCATGCTTACCATACCTATCTTTTATCCTGTGGTTATGAATCTTGGATACGATCCGATCTGGTTTGGTATTATCATCGTGCTTGTAACCCAGATGGGTGTTATCACACCGCCGGTGGGAATCAACGTTTACGTAGTTTATGGAGTAGCGGAAGGGGTCGTTGATGGCGGAATTCGCCTTGAATCTATCTTCAAGGGAATAGTTCCTTTTCTTATCGCTATAATTGTCGGAATCGTTATTTTAGTGGCCTTTCCACAGATCATTCTCGTCTTACCCAATCTTATGTATTGATGGCGTCGTAAAAAGTCTCAATCCCGTCACTCCGGCGAAAGCCGGAGTCCAAAAGCTATTGAAATGACTGGATAGCGCAAAATCCTTCACTACGTGCCCGGCTTTCGCCGGAATGACGAAAAGGGTGGATTTGTCTTTTTACAGGGCTAATTACTTCGTTAATAGAAATATCCGAATAAGCTTGATTTCTTTTATAATATGATTATAATACATACAATCAATAAAGGCTTGTTCTAATTGGCGGGCCGGTTTCGTTCTGAAGGAAAGATCCATTTGTCAAAGCGACAACCTACAGTTTGGAACTATGAGAACTTTTTAAGGAAGGAGGGTGTCACTATGGCGGATGGAATTGTAAAATGGTTTAATAGCGGCAAAGGCTATGGCTTCATTGAACAGGAAGATGGTCCGGATGTATTCGTTCATCATTCAGGAATCAATTCAAGCGGGTTTAAGACTCTTAATGAAGGCGACCGAGTTACCTTTGACATAGAGCAGGGCCAGAAAGGGCCTGCTGCAGTAAATGTTACTGTGGTTTAGCTTGCCATTTATGAATTAAAAAAAGGGCATTCCATCGAATGGAGTGCCCTTTTTATATTTAAAGTGATAGGTTTAAGAGGTTCAGGGTTCAAAGGACATAATTTTAATGAAAAGGAAACCTTTCCCAAAAGTCCTTGTCGCTGCTTTTCCAGTCAGAAGCAAATCTTTTCTCACAAAAAGAAGCCATTCTTGAAAACCAGCTCCCCCATGTATCTTCTCCTTTTTCTTTGGCTTCCAGAATATCATTTAAAAAAGTTGTAATATTGACCATTTCCTCTTTGGGTATGTAATAAGCCGCACCTCCTTTGTGGGATTTTACAACATCTCCAGGGGTTAGTGCATAGGCGGTCAACATAACGGCCGTTACTTTTTTCCTGGTTGCAATTTCAAGCAGTTCATAGCCGGAAACTCCCATTATATCCAAAATAGCCATATCAAAAACCTGAGTTTCAAGCAGCTCTTTAGCTTCCTCGAAGCTGGAGGCTTCAGTGATATCGCACATTTCAAGAAGTTCGCTCAGGGTTTCCAGCACATCAGGCTCATCATCAACTATTAGAACCTTTTTACCCACCAGTAAATTACCTTTTCCCATAATAATTTCTCCTTGTTTCAGATATTGTTAAGTGGTTGATCAATATAAAATGTAGTTGCGAGTCTTAAAATAAAACCTCGTAATTTATTTAATTTATAAAACTACGTTCTTCCCCGTATAGCGGGATCTTCGACAGGCGTGGATTCTTTACTTCCTAAAAATAGCTGTAGGCGGAACTGTTTGTTTGCTTTTTTAAGCAGCATACAGAATAGAGTATCCAGCATCAAGTATCTTGTCGAAATTTAAAAAGTCTGTTTTCGATAGAAAAAAGATAACAATTTTTATCAGACAATTCAACCCGAAATGAGCCCAACTTTCTTACCGTTTTTTAAATTTACCAGCCCTTCTTCGCAGATTCTTAAAAAAGGAATTGCCGCTCCTGTAAGTGTTATTAAAGAGAG
>JAUWOH010000263.1 GCA_030612225.1 Desulfobacteraceae bacterium | reverse complement strand
GATACAACCTGGCCGCCGGTCAAAATTGCAATATCTTCCAGCATGGATTTTCTCCTGTCGCCAAAACCCGGAGCTTTGACGGCAGCGACATTCAGCGTTCCTCGCAGCTTGTTTACGACAAGTGTTGCAAGAGCTTCACCTTCTACGTCTTCAGAAATGATCATAAGGGGTTTTCCCATTTTTGCTACCTGCTCAAGTACAGGAAGAAGGTCTTTCATGTTGCTTATCTTTTTTTCGTTGATGAGAATAAGAGGGTCTTCCAGTGAGACAACCATTTTTTCGGGATCTGTAACAAAATAGGGAGAAAGGTACCCGCGATCAAACTGCATACCTTCTACAACTTCAAGGGTGGTTTCCATTGACTTGGCTTCTTCAACTGTAATTACACCTTCTTTACCTACCTTGTTCATGGCTTCTGCAATAATGTTTCCTATGGTTTCGTCATTATTTGCAGAGATGGTGCCAACCTGGGCTATTTCCCGCTGGTCTTTGGTAGGCTTACTGATACTGTGGAGTTCTTTAACAGCAACCTCTATTGCCTTGTCAACGCCACGTTTTATAGCCATGGGGTTATTGCCGGCGGCAACGAGCTTTTGGCCTTCTTCGTAAATAGACTTCGCCAGAATAGTAGCCGTGGTTGTGCCGTCACCTGCCATATCACTTGTTTTGCTGGCAACCTCTTTAACCATCTGGGCGCCCATATTTTCAAACTTGTCTTCAAGTTCAATTTCCTTGGCCACTGTGACGCCGTCTTTGGTTACCGTAGGTGATCCCCATGATTTGTCAAGAACAACGTTTCTTCCTTTGGGACCAAGTGTTACAACTACAGCATCAGAAAGAATTTTAACCCCGTTGAGCATGGCTTCACGGGCTTTCATATCATATTTTATAATTTTAGACATTTTGATCTATCCTCCGTTTAATTTAAGTAGTTATTCGATTATACCAAGAACGTCGCCTTCGCTCATGATCAGGTATTCTTCGCCTTCAATTTTTACTTCAGTGCCGGAATATTTTCCGAATAGAATTCGATCTCCCTTTTTAACTTCAAGGGGAATTCTCTTACCATCATCTCCGATCTTTCCATTGCCAACAGAAACAACTTTACCTTCAGCCGGTTTTTCTTTGGCTGTGTCAGGGATTATAATCCCACCCTTAGTGGTTGTTTCTTCTTCCATACGCAGTACTAAAATTCGATCCTGTAGTGGTTTAAGATTCATTGTACAAATTCTCCTTTTCTTGAAACGTATCTTTATTTAAGGTTAATTGGTGAAATACCTTCTATCTGTTTGAAAGAAATAATAATCACACATTTTTGTTTGTAAAGAGCAGAGAAAAAAAAATATGTGTTGCGAGTTGCGGATTACGAGTTGCCATAGCTTAAGCTCAACGGAGTTTTTGGGTTATTCAGCTATAGTGGAATCGAATAAGCTATAACCATTTGATATGACACGATTACAGTTGCCGTCTGTCAGAGTGCGACGCACAGGCAGGCCGGAATGACGAAAAGGGGTGTTTTTCAAAATTATCAAGAAAAGAAAAAATCCTATTTTCAGATTACCGGTTAATAGTTGCCGGTTAATCGGAGGCTTTTTTGGACTTCTTGGTATTGGCGGATGACGTTGTTGTGTCTGTCGCAGGTGTTTCTTTTTTCTTTTTGGTAGAAGTGGAAGAACCCTTGGATTTATTTGCATAGTCCGTCACATACCACCCGGTTCCTTTGAGATGGAAACTGCTGTGAGAGATAAGTTTATGAAGCTTTCCTGAGCAGTGTTTGCATTTTGTTAAGGACTTGTCGGAAAATTTTTGCATTACTTCTTCTGTTCTACTGCATTTCGCGCATTCATATTCATAGATGGGCATTTTGTTAAAATCTCCGAGTTTAAGGGTTCGCTCAATCTTTAACCTGAACTAATATAGTTAGCAAAGTAAACTTGTCAAGGCATAGGTAGTTGTCCGCACGGGTTATGTGTTACGCAATCCCTCCAGAGGGATTCGCCATTTACGGTAATATTTAAGCACATCAGACAGTCCTGAAATTTTTATAGATTTTAAAATAGTATGGGTATTTTCGTGTACCCTAGTTTCCTCCGCCATTTTTTCTTCCTGCGAGGCATCAAAGTTTTGGAGAAATTTGGAGAATCTGACAATATGAATAAGTTCGTGAGTTATTATATATAGAGCGAAGGGGAAAAGTTTTAGATTATTAGATTTGTTTATTGCTTTTTGGATTGAATGATCCTGAAGGCATATCTTATAAAAATCATATGATGAAGAACCTAAAGAGCTGTTTTTTTGCTGACCTTTATAACGGATGATCTGTGCAAAAGGGCCGTGTACAATTTCATCGGAACTCAGGTTGGCAAGTGTTTTTATATCGTATCTTCGCTTCAGCCACTGACTTGCAGACATCTTGAAAAAGTTGCTCACAAGCTCTTCAGCCATTTCAACTGCGTTATTTATGATTTCGATCTGATCAGAAGTGAATTGTTTTAATTTGTCCATATTGTGATTAAAGTGCCTAAAGTGCCTAAAGTGAACTAAAGTGCCTAAAGTTGCGGTGTCGCTCTTGAACGGCATAGCCTTATGGCGAAGCCTGTTTTGCTCCGGTCTTCGCCTTTGGCTAAGCTCCGGCAAGCAATCTTCGCCTTTGGCCACACCCTGGCGCTATCTTTTTTATAAAAATAGAATGGACAGAATTCCTTAACTTTAGACACTTTAGTCACTTTAGCTCACTTTAGTCACTCTTATTTACTAGGGAAAAGTTAATTATTTCTAACCACGCACAAAGGACGTGGTTTTAAAATTGAATAAAGCACAAATTTATTCCACTACAATGATAGTAGGTTCATCAGTTTCCTTTAAAGTCGGAGTAGGTTCATCAGATTCTACCTGGTCGGGAATTATTTTATCATTTATTTCCGGAGGAGTTCCTGTGTCAACGGTTTCATCAAGAACCGGAGCTGTTTGCTTGTCAGCTTCCAAAGAAGTATCAGATTTCTTATCTTCTTCAAGGGAATTAACGACAGGTTTTTTCTCCAGGGAAGGTACAGCTTCGGGTTTTTTCTTTTCAGGAGGCGAAACAGCAGTGATCTTTTTCTTGTCAGGCAAGGGCGCTGATTTCTTTTTTTTCGCAACTGGAAGTGTTTTAAATTTCACTCCAATGGGAAAGTCCTTTTCAAGCAGCAATTTTCCGGCTGTGGAATATATATATACTGTAGCTATATTAAATTGGCCTGGGCCGGTTTGATCATTAACTCTGAATTTCATTGTTTTTAAATTGAAGATTGAAAAATTGCGTCCTTTTTTGCCTGTAGGTTTTCCTGAAATCAGCGAAACCTGTGGAAGAATAAGCCATTTTTTCTGGTCGTCGTCTCCCTTGTTTTTTAATATCACCACAGACCTTCCGGCTATGGCATGCGCTTTGGACCCGGTATTTCTAAGCATGTATTGAACTCTCAGTGTATTTAAATCAGGCTGGTGAAATACGATAAGATCATTTGCAGAGACGCTCAAAGGTCTTTCGAGCTTTGGTGATTTTTTGTCAATATTAGAGTTTTCAACATCTGCTTTATAAAAAGGGATTGTATCATCTGTTTTTCCAATGCTTTCTTCAAACCTTGACTCGGTTAAAATCAGTCTGGCCATGAGAATATCTTTTTCATGTTTAAGGGAATTTATTTTATGCTGTAAATTCTTAAGTTCAACAAGCAGCTTTTTATTAGATGTAATGGAGTTTTTATAAAAAAAACCAAGCCATGTGCTTGTGGCTATGGCGAAAACCAATACGGATGCGGTAGTAATTGCCAGTGTTTTAAACCATTTAATTGTTATTGATTTTCCGCGATTACTGATAATTAAAAGAGTCCACTGGCGAGTTCTTTTTGAAGTTTTCGAATTTGACATTGACATTGTTTTATTATTTTACCTTTTTTGTAATAGTTCAACCACCAAGGCACTAAGACACTAAAAATATAATATAATTCTTAAGGTACAGTATATGCTGTATCTACAACTTTTTCCTTCTATTTTTGATAAATCTTTAAAATTAAAGTCCTTTTGTGTCTTTTGGACTTAGTGGCTGAACTTTTATCCTTTTTTAAGTTTATTTGTAACCGTTCACGCCCATTCGAAACAAAAAGATCGCACAATCTCCGTCCCGTAAGCGTTCACAGGTGCTGCAGATGTGCGTGATCAGGGCGACCAGCTATAGTCTGCTATGCTGGTCGCCCTGATCGCGTGCAGCTGCGGTGCCTGTGAACGGTTACGTTTATTTTAATTCAATTTACAGTACTTATCCTGACAAGATCACCTTTTTCAACCATAAAGTGATTTGCGGCATTACCGCCATTTACTGATATTTCAAGATATCCACGGCTTCCAATGATAGCAAGGGGATGACCGGAAAGTGCGCTATCGTAACTCGACGACAAACCACTTATTTTATCTATGCCTACATTGATGCAAAGCTTTTTGTCGGGTATTGTATTAACAATCTTTTCAAGATCGTTTAAATTAATATTTGTTATCAGATTACCGAAATGGTCAATTGAGACAATAGCGCCGACAAGTTCACCATTATCTGAAAAAAACGGTTCAGTGATAGATAAACATATTAAATTATTTTGCGCAACAGGTGTGCCAAGCTTTTTTATCGGAACACCCATAGACAGATGGGCGCTAACCGGGGCAAAGATGTCTCTGCCGTGGAATGTACGGCTGACAGGATCTAAGAAATAACTGGCATTATCAATATGGGCGATCGAATTAATGTTTTCTTCATTTATTAATAGTGTTAAAACACCGTTATCCGGGGCCAGAAAAATATGGTCCTTTATTTTAAAGGCTATTATTTTTCGGTTACTTCCTACTGTCGGATCCACCACAACCACATGAACAGTACCTTGCGGAAAATACCTGTAAGAAGAATAAATGATATATGCTGCCTGGACCAGG
>JAUWOH010000183.1 GCA_030612225.1 Desulfobacteraceae bacterium | reverse complement strand
TGGAAACAACAAGCAGTGAAAATGACTCAGAACTTGCCGCCGCATTATGGAGAAAAAATAATTGAACAAAAAAACTGAAATATTAATCAGCATAATATCGCATACAAATATCGGAAAAACGACTTTAGCCCGTACGCTGCTTCGAAAAGATATTGGAGAGATAAACGACGCTCCACATGTGACTTCTGAACCTGAACGGCATGTATATCTCGAAGGGAAAGATGATGTCATATGGCTCTGGGATACACCGGGATTCGGGCATGTGGGAAAGTTGTTGACCCGCCTTAAACGCGAAAACGGCAAAATCGGCTGGATCATGAACGAAGTGGTGGACAAGCTTTTTAACCGCGCACTCTATTGCTCTTTTTCTGCTGCCAGAAATGTCCGTGCCCAGGCCGATGTTGTCCTCTACCAGGTAAATGCCCAAGAGAAACCCGAAGACGCCGGTTATATCAATGATGAGTTGAAACTTCTTGACGCTCTTGGAAAGCCGACGATTATGGTTTTAAACCGGATTGATATAGCCTCGCAATTTTCGGTGACTAACCTGAAAAACCTGGAAAAAGCCTATTTCTCTCAATTTGGTCACTATAAATGCCTTGAAAATATAATGGTACTGGATGCTTTTTCCCGAAACTGGCTACAAGAATTAAGACTGTTAAACATGATTCTGCCTCTTCTCGAACCAGCAAAGAGCAGCGGTCTATCAAGGTTAATTAATATTTTTCAGAATCGACAGAATCAGGTTTTAAAAACCTGTGCCCAAGCTGCCGCTCAAGTGGTTCTCCATACCTCACACCAACGTTTTACATTAGAAGATGATCAGGATCCGGAGCAGGTTTTTCGGAAAATTGAATCCGAGTTACAGGATCAAATCGATATATATCTTAAACACCTGATAGAGGAGTGGAGTATTGAGGCTGAAGGCCGAGCACAATTCGAAGCTGATATAAAGCAAGTATCAGGTCTGACAGGTAATAAGTATTCGGAAAAAGAGATCGGATTCCTGGCAGGCTTTATTTCCGGTGTCCTTTCAGGACTGGCCGCTGACATTATGGCCGGCGGGCTTTCCCTTGGCGGCGGTGCCTTGCTTGGCGGCCTGATCGGCGGGTTTGGCGGTTTCTCCGTTAAAAAACTCATTGACCGGCTAAAAAAAGATGAGGTTTCCTGGAAAAATGATGCCCTTGTCGAAATCTTTAAACGGTTGCTGGCCATTTATATTTTGGCCGAACATCATGGCCGGGGAAAAGGAACCCTGGCACTGGAGGAGCCTGCAATATTTTTATCAGAAGCGGTCAACAAAATATGGCCCATGCTTAAAGACCGCGTTGCCGCCCTGATAGAGGATGCACAGACAAATAGTCTTTTTGAAAACTCTCTAATCGATCTTTTTGAGTATTGTGTGGGAGAAATCGAAAAAGAGCTGTATTCTTAGACCTCGTTAAGTGGTTAAGTAGTTGAGTTGTTAAGTTGTTGTTATAATGATCATATCTATTATTTATTTGAAAATTGGACATTCGATGTTTAAAAGTCATAACATCTGAAAATAATAGTAATTATTTTTCTACTCAACCACTTAACCACTCAACTACTCAACGTGTTCTGTAATAAGCCCGGCCAGTGACTTTCTAATCTTTCTTATTGTTGCGTTTCGACATGGCCTATATTCTCTATCACTTCTATCCTCTTTAAAACCGGCGGATGAGAATAATTTAAAAACACATACATGGGATGAGGTAAAAGATTTGAAAGGTTGTGAACGGAAAGCTTTTTTAATGCACTCACCATTGAATACGAATCTTTAGTAGTTTCCACGGAAAACCTGTCTGCCTCGTACTCATTCTTTCGTGAGCGAATCTGCAAAAAAAGACCTATAAACAGCTCAACCGGGGAGTACAACAGGGAGAAAAATATCAGGCCTGCATAAATAGATTTTTTATCCATAAAGAACGCATCGAACAGTCCCTGATAGGAAATGAACAAAGACAGTAGAAAAAACATCAGCCCTATTTGAATAATTCCCAAAACCAGTGACTTCATTATATGCTTTTTCTTGTAATGCCCCATTTCATGGGCCAGCACTGCCACAAGCTCTGAAACCGTATGCCGCTTAATCAAAGTGTCGAACAAAACGATACGTTTATTTTTGCCAAATCCAGTAAAAAAGGCGTTTGATTTGCTCGAACGCCTTGAACCGTCCATTACAAAAACATTCTTTAAAGGAAAATCTATGGAACGTGCATAAGAAAAAAGCGCCTCTTTGAGTTTCCCGTCTTCAAGTATGGTGAATTTATTGAAAAGAGGCATAATCCAGGTCGGTGCGATGTACTGTGCGGCGAGCATGTACAAAGCAACAGCAATCCAGCAATATAACCATGCACCCGGGCCGGCGTATTCGAAAAATGCCAGTACTGCTGCAAGAATCGGCCCCCCGAGAAGTATTATCAGTATCAACCCTTTTATCAAATCTTTTATGAATGTGGGCCATGTTGTTTTATTGAAACCAAAGCGCTCCTCAATCACGAATGTTGAGTAAATGCTGAACGGAAGAGATATAACTGTTTTTACAATCACCAGAGCACCAATAAAAATAATACCGTCTATAACAGGGCCCTGGTTTAAGCCATAAACCCATCGATCCAGAAAAGGGAACCCCTTTGAAAACCAGAAGATAAGAAAAACAATCAAATCAAAGGCGGAAACGACCCATCCAAATCGTGTATTTACCTTAAGATATTCCTGTGACTTACGATAACGATCCGCATCATACCAACCGCGAAAGTCATCGGGAAGCTCGTTTCGCAACATCCTCAGGTTTAATAAATCAGAAATGAAATTTAATATAAATTCAGCAAAAATGACTGCCAGAATGATGATAGCGATAAAATTCATACCATAGAAACCATTAAGAATTATTTTCGTGCTTTTTATATCAATAAAGATTAATCTGAAATATCAGTGCCCGCAATTATCGAGCTGCCAAAGGCCTTTAGGAGCGTCCCTGTGGGACTCGAAGAGCAGCCCTTCCAAGGGCCCCCTTCGCCTTTTTGGCTACGCCTTGGCAAGCGGGCTTTGAAGAGCGTCCTTTCAGGACTTGAGGCTTTTAAAAATATCCTAAAGCGAAGCGCTCATCAAACGCAGTGCTCTTCAAGCAGAGCGCTCGGCTTCAGCCCTTACCTGTTTCTTTTCTCCAGTTTCACCGCTATTGAATATCGTCCTGGTCCGGTATTCACAAAACCGATAAAAACCGAAGCAAGGCTTAAGGAATACAACATCAACGTTCTGTAGCCAATGTTGTAAAAATTAAAGAAATAGAGACAATAAAGTACCGCCAGAATAATGCCAAATGTCCTGAACAAATAGCCGAATAACAGGCTAAGTGCGCCGAGTGATTCCAGAAGCATAACAACAAAACCTATTACTTCCGGAGGTAAGCCGATATTTATAAAGCTTAAACCAGTCCCTATTCTTTTCCACTGGGCAGCCCCCCCAAACAATACCGGCGTAGAGTGTATTAAAAGCATTACAGCCAAACCAACGCGCATAACCAGCAGGCCAAAATTGATTTTTCTTTCCTGAGAATTAAAAAACATTTTTCCCTCCAAATTTGATGGCGTCGTAAAAAGTTCCATCTACTGCGTTACAGCGGTTTTTCAGAAACTCGGCATACTACATGTATTGCCTCGTCTCTGAAAAACCACTGCGCCTTTTTATCCCGCTGATTTTTAGCGGGGGTATATGAAACTTTCTACTTAGCCATCCGGTGATATTTTTACTAATCCATTAGATTTGACGGTCTTATTAAAAGTCTTAAATGTATTTTGTTGTTATTCCGCCGAAAACCGGGCACGTAGTGAAGCATTTGGCGCTATCCAGTCATTTCAATAGCTTCTGGACTCCGGCTTTCGCCGGAGTGACGGAACTATGACTTTTTACGATGCCATCAAATTTATTAATTGGCAATTTATCATTTGGTATCCAGTATCGACCAGGCTTCGCTTCCCAAGCTACGCCCTGGCAAGCCAGGCTTCCAGTAACGCTTGCCAGGGCGTAGCTAAAAGCGAAGCCTGTTGTAGCATCCAGCACCCAGCATCCCCTACCCTATATCCTGCCTAAAAATCAATAAAAATATGTAAGCGTTCACAGGCACCGCATCTGCACGCGATCAGGGCAACCAGCATAGCAGACTATAGCTGGTCGCAATGATCACGCACATCTGCAGCACCTGTGAACGCTTACAGGTCGGAGATTGTGCGACCTTTTTGTTCCGAATGTGCGTGTAACGGATACAAAAATATAAAACCCAAGCAAGTACTCAGACTGTCAGATTACCTTTACAGATGCTTAATAAAATCCCATATGGCTTTATGCACCCTTTTTGCGCCATCAGCTAATAATATGCCGTGGCGCTCAAAATTAAAAAGGATATATTCCTTATCTTTTGAACCAAGAAGATCAAAGATCCTTCTCGAACCTTTCGGGTTGACGACAGGATCTCCAAGTGACTGGATTACAAGAGCAGGCACCTTAATATCGGCCAATTTTGGTTCAACTGCATCCATGAGGCGCACAAGTTCTCTCACACCGGAAATCGGATTGCGCAGATAGTTTATATGAGGATTTTCCGGGTCGTTTTCAACAAATTCCATTTTGGCATCATCCAGATGAACCCTGTTCATCAACTTGTTCCAGACATCTACGGCAGGTACAAACCTTGTTGAGAAATCTTGAAGCCTTAAAGGGGGGCAAACAGCAAAAACACCTTCAATATTTTTAACCCTGGCCGCCAGATCAAGCGCAAGACCGGCACCGTTGGAAAATCCTCCGACTACAACTCTTTTACAAAGGCTGTCTATTATGGCATACCCGTCATCAACTGACTCAATCCAGTTCTTATATGATCGCACAGCAAGATCTTCAGGAGAAGTACCGTGACCTTTAACCCTTGGCACATATACCCATAGTCCTTTTCGCCCAAGATAGTCTGCAAGCTCTTTTACCTCAGGTGGAGCGGCCATATACCCATGAATGAGAAGAACTCCCATATCCCGGGATCTCCCTTTAATAAGATGTGGCATCCCTACATCTTTTTTCTTGGATTCACCTTCCACGTAAAATTTGTTGTAGTCTTCTTCATATTCATAGAGGGCCTTTTTAATCAGATATCCAGCAACTTTGCGCTTTATCCAGAAGCCGGGCTGCCGGGCAAGCTTACGAATTTTGCTTTGAAGCATTATGAGCGGCTCAACAGCATTTGCCATAACTTCTATAGGATTATCTATTCGTGTACGATGAAAATCGTAAGGAGAAGAGAATTTTGACCGGTCTTTAATCAACGTCTCTCCCTTTTTCGTTAAAATACCCTTTTCAAGGGCAATTTCTATAAAACCGGCAAGTTTATTGAAGCGATCGTCTGTAAGCAGATGAACCTGTTCATCTGCTAAGCTTTTATGGAGATAGAAACCTGTTGTGCCCCTGATAAAGGTTGTTGCAAGAAATACTCTTCTTTTCAGATCGTCAGGATCGATTTTTTTTCTGGGAATCATCCTGAGCATTGAAGCAAATAAATGATCGTGATTAACTGTTGTCAAAGAGTAAATTGACGTCATATAGCGCTGCATAATCTTTAAAGCTTCTTTCCGCATTCTCCGCAAAGAAGGAAGCTTATCATCAAATTTTATTCTTTGCTTTTTTGAAATATCCTTGGCTATAGCTTTGCATTGAACATATTCTTTTATCGAGATAGGTTCACCAAATCGAATGTCAACATCAACTCCGGAAAGAAGCATTGTGCCTTCAGTCATAATCTCTTCTATCACACGTTCAGAAATGCCTTCGACCTTACTAAGAGCCAGATTGCTTAAAATATTTTCCCTGGCTCTGATCGGATAATAAGTTAAGTTTACAGGAACAATATATGTATTTTTTTCCAATACGGGCTCAATGGAATCTATTTTAAAAAGATCCATTATATATTTTGCTTCTTCAGGAGCTTCTTTGGCCATTTTTGCCAGGCGCTGCCTGTAAAATTCGGTTCTCAGGGCCAGGGTAGCAGCACCGGTATGCGGGGGGTGTTTACCGCCCGCATATGAAATCATGAAGCGCCCCTTTTCTATTATTTTTTTATTTTTAACCATCCTTCCTTCGGGAAAAATTATCCAGGAAGCCTCTCCTGTAAGAAGGCTTTTCACGATAAGCCTATCCCTGTCCGGGTCTTTAGTAGAAACAGCACCTACCATATCAAGGAAAGTACCCAGTGCTCCCTTAAACAGTCCGTAATCAGCCAGAGACCATACCGGAGCCTTTGTTAGTTTAAAGATATGGTACGGCATAAGGAGCGTTTCAATTCTTGTAAAATGATTTATAACAAAAATTATAGAGCCATCAGGAATATTATCCGTCCCATGCGTATTAATTTTTGCCTTTGAAAGGCCGGCCA
>JAUWOH010000411.1 GCA_030612225.1 Desulfobacteraceae bacterium | reverse complement strand
ATACATAAAACAATGCTTTCATTACTGGAGTTGAAAGATATAATATGAAAAACGAGTCAAAATACAGAATCTTACTTAATGACCATATAGAATGTTTCGGCGAATTCAACATAAAGGATCCAATCTGTAAAAAGTTTTGTGCTTTGAATATACGCTGTGCCATCGAAAACAATCAATATAACCTCATGGAGGTTCTTGAAGACATGGTATCTTCAAATGATATTTTCCTGAAAATACAGTAAAATTATTACCCCTTTGGTCTGGAAATGAATAACTCATTGGAATTGTCGTACAGATTTGGGACAGATTTGGAGTCTGCGCTTACCTGGTCGATATCCGATTGAGCAGGTAAGCGAATACTCCGAAACCACAAGCGTAGTTGTACCACGTTGAGGATTTTGCGATTTAGGATCGGTCAAAGATGGTCTGAAGCTGGAATGCAAAAACGATGAGTTATTCATTTCCAGCCCCTTAGCAAAACCCCATCCCCACAATGGCATAAGCACTCACTTAAGATAGCAGGATTTCTCGTTCGCAGGAATAGCGAGCTATTTCGAAGACTTTTGCGCCCGCCCTTGCGCTATGCAACAACCTGACTGGTCTGCTGTATTTTTGTTGGAACTGAAAAATCAGATAGTTTAAGCCAAAGTGTCCGGTCTGGGCCAGGGAATAAAGATCAATTAAAGATATGGTGAAGTTGGGATGTGCCGCGAAGCAAATGCCCTTGGGGTGCAAGGCGCAGTGGTTTTTCAGAGACGAGGCAATACAAGTAGTATGCCGAGTTTCTGAAAAACCGCTGCAACGCAGTAGATGGGGCTTTCTACGACGCCATCAACTTTGAAAAATCTTGCCTGGATTTAGTATTCCTTTTGGGTCAAAAACCTTTTTAATTTTTTTCATAAGATCAAGTTCTACAGGACCTATTTCTTTTCCCATATAAGGTGCCTTGGTGATCCCTATGCCATGTTCACCGGAAATGGTTCCACCAAGTTTAAGAGTGTAGTCGAACAGCTCCTCAACAGCAGCCTCGGCCTTTTTAAGCTGGGTTTTATCTTTTTTATCAAGCATAATGTTAAAATGGATATTCCCGTCACCGGCATGCCCGAAACTTGCCATTGTGAGCCCGGTTTCCGTCCTTAAAGCATCTATTTTTTTGACCATTTCAGGGATTTTACTTCTTGGAACAACAATGTCCTCATTGATCTTATCCGGTCCGTACTTAAAGAGTGCGGGTGAGACCGCCTTGCGTGCTTTCCAGAGATTTGCAGCTTCTTCTTTATTCTCTGCTACTTTAACTCTCTTTGCACCTTGAGAAATACACAACTCTTTTAATTCCGTAACTGCTCTGTCTGTCTCATCCGCAGTACCGTCCACATCTATAAGCAGCATTGCCTGGGCTTCAACCGGTAAACCTATTTTAAGCTGGTCCTCTGCGCATCGTATTGATGCATTGTCCATAAATTCAATGGTTCGCGGTATTATAGAGCGCCTTATTATTTCTGAAACCGTTTCTGCCGCTTTATCTATCACGTCAAAAACCGCCGTCATTGTCCTTATTTCCTTTGGAAGGGGCAAAAGTCTGAGTATCATGCGGGTAATTATTCCAAGGGTGCCCTCGGAACCGATGAAAAGTCTTGTCAAATCATACCCCACCACACCCTTGGCGGTCTTGACTCCGGTTTTTATTATTTCTCCTGTTGGAAGTACAACTTCAAGCCCCAGCACATAATCTCGTGTAACACCGTATTTTACCGCGCTGGGCCCCCCGGCGCACTCTGCCATGTTTCCGCCCAGAGTACAAAATTCGGAACTTGCAGGATCAGGCGGATAAAACAAACCTTCTTTTTCAACAGCCCTGTGGAAATGACCGGTTATAACTCCCGGCTCAACGTGGGCGACAAGATTATCAGTATCTATTTTAAGAATTCGATTAAAGCGCGTCATTATAACTACAACTCCGCCATTAATCGGAAGAGATCCTCCGGTCATTCCTGACCCGGACCCGCGGGGAATTACATGGAATCTATCTCTATCGGCGAGGCGTAATATGGATGCTACCTGACTTGTTCTTTCCGGAAATACAATTGCATCCGGCAGGAAGTTTATGGCTGTTGCATCATAGCCATAGCAAACAAGATCTTCTTTTGCATCGCTGCAATAAGCCTTACCTGCTATATTTCGAAGTTTTTTAAAGGTGCTGCTGGATAGTGTCATCTATGTCTTTGGCTGGGTTAGAAAATGATGGCGTAGTAAAAAATATCACCGATGGTGCCCGCAGGAAATGCCCTTGGGGTGCTAAGTACATATATTCTTAAATACGATTACGTATAACATTTTATTTTCACCGCAGAGCCGCAGAGCACGCAAAGAATCATTTTTTTATTACTTTCCGCTGAGCCCCGCTAACTAAAGCGGGATAAAAGCGCGGAAAGTAATAAGGAATCCATTCCTACGGGAAAAACAATTTGATAAAAAACATATAGTTTTAAGCATTAAATGCTGATTGCTTTTTCTTTGCCGGCCTCTCAACGGCAAAGAAAAAAAATTCTAACTCTGCGCACTCTGCGTCTTGAGCGAAGCGAGCGGTGAAAGAAATCTTATAAAATGCGTTATCGAATTAGAGCACTAAATAGATGGGACTTTCTGCGACGCCATCAGAATTTACCGGATTCAAGTTTCTTACAAAAGAAATCAACCTTTTTCTTAATGATAGCATCTTCTCTTAAACCCCTTTCAACTGCGCCTATGGAATGAAGAGCTGTAGCATGGTATCGGTTGAAACTTTTTCCAATAGTCTGGAGGGATAAATCTGTATACCTTCGGGACAGATAAATAGCTATCTGTCTCGGCTGAACTACGTTTTGCTTGCGGGAAGGTGAAACAATATCACTTATCGAAATCCGGTAATTCTTGCATACCAGTTTTTTAACGGTATTTATCGTAATCGTTTTACGACTACGAACTATGTTTTTAACCACACTAGCAGCAAGACCTAAGTCAAGAGGCACACTCAAAAGGGAAGATTTGGCGGCAACACCAAACAACCCGCTTTCAAGTTGCCTAACGTCATCAGTAAGTTCGGAAGCTAAATAACTGGTGACGTCTTCGGGTATATTATACCCTTTTGCCATTGATTTTTTCTTTATTATCCTTACCCTTGTTCTGAAATCCGGCGGTTCAATTATTGAAAT
>JAUWOH010000240.1 GCA_030612225.1 Desulfobacteraceae bacterium | reverse complement strand
CTTGAACTCGAACAGATAAGCGCAGACTTCGAAAATTACCATTTTTCAAAGATCTCAAAATAATATTTTAAGATTCTTCAAATACTTGACATAAAACCCCAACAAGAGTAACATTTCCGATTTATTTGTCAAGTTACAAGTTGCCTTACTTAGCACCCCATAGCGGGGATTTGCTCCTGTCTGCATGCTGTCATGCACAAGCGGGCTAACGGGCTTTCCGTGGGTGAGGTGAACAATCACAAATAAACAATCATCAATTATCAATCATCAATCCAAAAGGGGGTGCAATGACTGAAATTATTGATATAAAAGCAAGAGAAATACTCGATTCCAGGGGAAATCCCACAGTTGAAGTAGATGTAATTCTTGCCTGTGGTGCTGTCGGCAGGGCAGCAGTTCCTTCCGGTGCTTCCACAGGAAAACGTGAAGCCCTGGAGCTTCGCGATAAGCGTTCAAAACGCTATGGCGGAAAAGGAGTTACCGGTGCGGTGAAAAACGTGATGGAAGAAATATCTCCTGTGGTGCGCGGTATGGACGCTGCGGATCAAAAAGAACTTGACGCATGCATGATTGAGCTGGATGGCACTTCCAACAAGGCAAAACTGGGAGCAAATGCAATTCTCGGCGTTTCAATGGCTGCTGCCAGAGCTGCGGCATTAGCCTTCGGACTTCCCCTTTACAGGTATCTTGGAGGTATAAATGCAAGATATCTTCCGGTTCCAATGATGAACGTGGTAAACGGTGGAGCACATGCTGCAAACAATCTCGATATCCAGGAATTTATGATTCTCCCCTTTGGTGCAAAGAGCATCTCTCAGGCTGTTCAAATGGGAGCTGAAACTTTTCATGCACTGAAAAAGATACTTAAAGATAAAGGACTAAACACCGCTGTAGGTGATGAAGGAGGGTTTGCTCCGGACCTTAAATCCAACGAAGAAGCAATCATATTTATCATAAGCGCCATTAAAGCTGCAGGTTACAAACCAGGAAAAGATATCGGTATTGCCATAGATGCAGCCGCAAACGAGTTTTATAAAAAAGGAAAGTATGTTTTAAGCTCGGAAAAGAAAGAGCTGACATCAGCGCAGATGATCGACTATTATGAAGATTTAATTGAGAAGTATCCTATTCTTTCCATTGAAGATGGTCTTGCCGAGGATGACTGGGATGGCTGGAAAATCATGACCGACCGTTTGGATGGATCAATACAGATTGTAGGAGATGATATCTTTGTAACCAACCCAAAAATATTTGCCAAGGGTATTGAAAAAGGAATAGCCAATTCTATACTGATCAAGTTAAATCAAATAGGATCGGTTACCGAAACCCTTGATGCAATTGATATGGCCAACAATGCAGGTTATACGACCGTCATATCTCACAGATCAGGTGAAACGGAAGATACCTTTATTGCAGACCTTGTAGTCGGTGTAAACGGTGGACAGATAAAAACAGGCTCCATGTCCCGAAGCGACAGGGTTGCAAAGTATAACCAGCTATTAAGAATTGAAGAAGAGCTTGGAGAAGGAGCCTTGTTTCCGGATTCAATATTCTAAATCAATTGAAGATTTACAATTGAAGATTGAGGATTGATGGATGTCGCTACGCTCCACTGTTTTATTTAAATCAACTGAGCTAGTTTCAAAATGTTCAATTTTGTTCAAGATCAAGGAAGGCGAAAATTTTAACCACAGGAATACATGGAGTATTTCGAGGATTAAAATTTGAGCCTGTCGAAGCGAAGCGTAGATCCCGCTCATCGGGGACGCAGAGATTGGGCAGATAAGCGGAGACTTCGAAAGGGAGCGTTTTGAAATTGGCTCAACAATCTAAAATCGTCTTAAGAGACTATAGATATATGTACAGAAAAACGAAAAGATCGATCTTTTTTTTATTAAGCTTTGTGGTTTTGTTGTGGTCTTTTGTCCCGGCAAATGCTTATGTATTGCAAGGGCCACACCTGCTTGAATTGATGACCAAAAAACATGGAAAAGCCGCAAGTCTTTTTGTATCACAAAAACTGGTGTTTTATGATGACAGTTTCAAAGAAGGTTCAATTGAACTGAAAGAAACCTTAAAGTATATCTTTCCTGATAAATTTCGTTCGGATATAGTTTCTAAAAACAGTAAAAGAATTCACGTTGTTTCAAAAGGAAGATCGCTGACCGTTATAGACGGAAAAACAGTTGCCGGTCATGAAACCCTTTTTGATCGATACAAGGATATCATCCTTTATAATTCCAGGTCTGCGCTTTTGCAAAGACTTGCCCGCTTAGGTATAGATGTATCGGTTTCAAGTCTCGGACGTTTTCAGAACAAACCGGTATATGTCCTTGGTGCACAATACCCGGATGAATCGGTATCCCAGATATGGTTAAATAAAGAGACATTCAGACCTTTTCGCTGGATAATAAACAGCAAGAAACCCAGTGGCCGTCCCGATGGTCAAATCGACACCCTGGAAGTAAGATATTTTAAATGGCGAAAGATAAATAAAATATGGTATCCTATGCACATAGAGTTTTACCAGGATGACAACCTTATTCGTATGATTGAGGTTGACGAAATTAAAGTTTCCACCGGCTTTTCCGCAGGGCTTTTTGATATTAATCATCTAAAATCAACTTATCCTGTGGATACAAAGGATGCACAGGGTCTATCAAAACAAAGTCAACCCGGTGAACTTAGCGAAGTTCAGAAAATGATTGAGGAGTTTAAAAAGATTTATGAGTGATAATACAAAATTCATCTTTGTAACAGGCGGAGTAGTTTCATCCCTTGGCAAAGGGCTTGCTTCGGCAGCAATAGGAGCGCTTTTAGAAAGCCGGGGTCTTACTGTGACGATTCAAAAGCTTGACCCTTACATTAATGTCGATCCGGGAACCATGAATCCTTTTCAACACGGAGAAGTTTTTGTTACAGATGACGGCTCTGAAACCGATCTGGATCTTGGTCATTATGAACGGTTTACAAGTGCAAAACTGGGCAAAGACAATAATTTTACCACAGGAAAAATTTACCATTCAGTTATTAGCAAAGAAAGAAGAGGTGATTACCTGGGGGGCACAGTTCAGGTTATTCCACATATAACCGACGAAATCATAAACAGCATAAAACTTGTGGCCAATGGCGTAGATATTGTTATTGTTGAAATCGGCGGTACGATAGGTGACATAGAAAGCCTTCCTTTTCTTGAAGCCATCCGACAGTTTAAAGCTGATGTCGGGAAAGAAAATGTATTGTATATACATCTTACCCTTGTTCCTTATATCGGAACGGCAGGAGAGCTTAAAACAAAGCCAACCCAGCACAGTGTAAAAGAACTTCGGAGTATAGGTATTCAGCCTGACATACTCCTTTGCCGTACGGACAGGTATCTGTCTAAAGATATCAAGTCCAAAATAGCCCTCTTTTGTAATGTTTCGGTAGATGCCGTGATTACGGCAAAAGATGTTGAGTGCATATACGAAGTTCCACTGGTCTTTAACAGGGAAGGTCTGGACAATAAGATTATAGAGTTGCTTAACATCTGGACCAGGGCTCCCAAGCTCGATGCCTGGGAAAAATTTGTAGAAATGTATAAGTCGCCGACACACTCCGTTACCATAGCAATAGTTGGAAAATATGTTGATCTTACTGAATCTTATAAAAGTTTGAATGAGGCATTATATCACGGCGGTATCGCCAATGATTGTCGTGTTAATCTCGTTTTTGTTGATTCAGAAAAAATAGACAGCAAAACATGCAATCAGAACCTTGCTGATGCTAACGGAATACTGGTTCCAGGCGGGTTCGGGACACGCGGTATTGAAGGTAAAATATGTGCAGCCAATTATGCAAGAGAAAAGAAGGTTCCCTATTTCGGCATTTGTCTTGGCATGCAGATTGCCGTTATTGAATTTGCGCGAAATGTTGCCGGTATGAAAAAGGCCAACAGTTCCGAGTTCGATAAAAATACGCCCCATCCTGTTATATACCTGATGCTTGAGTGGTATGACGATAAAACGAAAAGTACTGAAAAGCGCGACATCACTTCTGACAAGGGCGCTACTATGCGCCTTGGTGCGTATCCGTGCAGGCTCAAAGAGGATACATTTGCATTTAACGCTTATAAAACCAAAGATATTTCAGAACGGCACAGGCACAGGTATGAATTTAACAACGAGTATAAAGATATACTCAAGGAAAAGGGATTGACAATAAGTGGCATGTCGCCTGCCGGCGATCTGGTTGAAATAATTGAGGTTAAGGACCACCCCTGGTTTCTTGGCTGCCAGTTTCATCCGGAGTTCAAATCACGTCCCATGGATCCACATCCCCTGTTCAGAGATTTTATTAAGGCATCTTTGATAAATTCGTAAAAAATCGTCCCTCCAGTAAAGCTTGTCCTCGACCCTGTAGTGTGCAAAAACTAATCCGCCGTTAAGTGACCGAAATTTAGATGATTACTCTGAATGATTGGTGGTTTTTTCGTCCGTTTATGGCACGCAAGATGAAAATACACAGTTGATTTGGGTGGTTGTATTGCAAAGTTGCGGATTTTTCATTGCTGCTGAAGGTTTGGCGGAAAAATGCTGGATTGAGATTTGCTGTGTAGCAGGAATAGAGAAAAGGACAAAAGACCGATCTGCTATTACGCAACTTCTTTGTCGATATAGTAGTGATTAAGAAGACCACCGAGAGACGATTTACAGCGGATATTTTCCGGGGCCGCCTGTTTTTCAGGGTAAGCAAAGTTAAGGGGAATTACGTTGCATATTCCCTGGTGCGGTCTTTCATTGTTGTGATGCAGCTCAATGCATTTGAGCACATGGTGAAAATGCCGTTCACCGAACAGAATCATATTATTGAGAGTCTCCCTTGCTTCCCGAACAAACCTCTCGGCGAATGCATTGCACATAGGTGCATGTGGAGGTGTCCTGACGATTTTAATTCCTTCTGATTTGATGACATAATCAAAGGGCAGGAAGCTGTTATCCCTGTCATGAACGATATAGCGACATCTTTCATTGATTTCGTCAAGGAGCATGGAAAAGTTTCTTGCCTGTTGAGATGTCCACATGCAAGCCGGTTTTTGAGTGCAACCGGCAATGTAGACCCTTCGAGTCTCGAGGTGGATGAAAAAGAGGACGTAAAACGTAACCAACCCGTTTAATGTCCAGACTTCCTCAGTGAAGAAATCGGCAGCCCATGTAACATCCATATGAGATTGTATGAACTTTTTCCATGACATACCTTTTTTTCTGGAGCAGGAGAGAGGCCATGTTTCCTGAGAATAT
>JAUWOH010000488.1 GCA_030612225.1 Desulfobacteraceae bacterium | reverse complement strand
GACCGGTGAAAGAAAGTCTTTTTTTGCAATTTTGATATCCGGTATTTTAAAGGAAATGGATGCCTGCACCAGGGAACCGGCAAGAATCAATACAAGTATTAAACTGACAGAGAAAAGATCTATAATTTTTCCAAGTGAAATGACGACAAGGACAAAACTGATAGAGCCCCACATCCGTACCCTTCCATACCTTTTCTTTTCTTTGCCGAGTACATCCATGGAAAAGGCTTCAAGAAAGGATATTATCGGGGCGTAAAACATGCCGTAAAAAGCTGTAATTACAAGCATTAACCAGAAGTTTTCGGTAAAAAGATAAAAAATCCAGATAAGTGCGCTGGTGATATTGCACAAAACATATATTGGTCTTCTGATTTGGAAACGGTCGGCCAGAACTCCCCAGGCAAGGGAGAACAAAACCAGAGTCACGGATCTCAGTGCAGAAAGGGCTCCTATTTGAAAACCTGTAAATCCGATATGATAGCAGTATAGATTAAAATAGGGTAAAAAAATGCCGAGTACACCAAAATATAAAAAGTACTGTGAGGCGATAACGTATTTAAATGAATTATTCAACTTTTACTGTAATCTGTTTTGGTTTTTCTTCTTCAGGTTTGGGAATTTCAATTTTAAGAACGCCGTCTTTAAACCTTGCCTTGATATTGTCAGGCTGAATACGGTGTTGCAGATTAAATGCCCGGCTGAATGTACCAAAAGCTCTTTCTTTGCGATAGTAATTTTTTTCTTTGATTTCTTTTTCTTCTGTTCGTACGCCTTTAAGCGTAAGCACATTGTCCTTTACTTCAACGGAAACATCTTCTTTTTTTATCCCGGGAAGCTCTGCTTTTAAAATTATCGCTTCATCGGTCTCGTAAATATCTACCAAAGGTTTCCAGGCGCTCATACTTATATCGTCGTCTAAATCAGCAGTGCGGGAAAAGGATTCATCAAATATCCGGTTGATACGGTCCTGCAGAGCCGCAACATTTCTAAAAGGGTCCCATTTTACTATGGTCATGATAGCACCTCCTTTTTATTCTAACATTAAAAAATCTGTTCATTGGGGCCAGGATTCATTATTTGTTAAAATAAAATTAATCATACCCCACAGCTTGTCAATATACTCCCTTTACAAATGCTTATTTTGGTGTTATTTTTTATTTAAATGGAACAGTTAAAAGAAAGTTAAAATGCTTAACTTTGATGAATTCGTAAAAAGTCTTTGAATAAGCACCGGATGGCTAAGTAAAAAGGCTCATATACCCCCGCTAAAAATCAGCGGGATAAAAAGGCGTAGCGGTTTTTCAGGGACGAGACTATACGATATTGTATGTCGAGTTCCTGAAAAACCACTACAACGCAGTAGTCCCGCATGGCGGGATTTACGACGCCATAAACTTGCAGGAGCTGAAAATGGATTATATTAAAATACGATTCGGTAACGATTTTGACCAATTTGCCTCAAGATTGGATAAAACTTTTGAACAGATGTTCAGGCCACGACCGGTGAGTCCGATGTTTACATCATCCGAACGTACCTGGAGCCCTCAGATGGATATTTATGAGACACCGGAGGAAATAATTATTCAGGCGGAAATTGCCGGGGTTGACAAAGAAAACCTGGAAGTTGAAATTAACAGTAAGGCAGTTAGAATTTATGGAAAACGCAGCGAAATATCACTTATAAACAATGCGACTTACAGGCTGGCTGAAATTCAGTATGGAAAGTTTGAAAGGATCCTTTTTCTCCCGACGCCAATAGATACGGACATTGTAACATCATCATATTCAAATGGGTTTCTTAGAATTCGACTTTCCAAACTGCCTGTTGATGTCACGCACAACATACCCATATCATACGAATAGCTCGCTTTCGGAGGCAATATGACCCAACAGAATTCATCAATAGATTTTAGTACCGAAGATATTCCCCCAGTTCTTCCCATCCTTCCCCTTTTTGATGCG
>JAUWOH010000081.1 GCA_030612225.1 Desulfobacteraceae bacterium | reverse complement strand
TCTGGTTTGTATGCCACACCAATCAAGAATAGATGCCTCTGTAGCATTACATCACATCATCGTTTGAGGAATAGAGCTGTGTAAAATATTTAAGGACGATGCAGATAGCGACAGTTTTTTAGAACGTTTTGGGAAGATAATTAGGGATGTCGGAACACGCTGCTATGTCTGGGCATTGATTCCGAATCATCTGTGCTGATTGCACATATTTCTGTGCAGTGTGCACATAAATCTGTGCAAATTTTCTTCATCATGGGGATACTTCGGATGCTGGCCTGGAACAGGAAATCATCCTCCCGAAATATCTTGACACGCCAACCTGTTGAATATATATAAAGAACCCATATCCACCTGATGATATTTCATTTCTCTCCCGATTACTTTCGGTTTGGCACAGAAATTGTAGTTATATTCCCATTTCAGGGAATACTTGTGTTATTTGATTTAAATCCACCTGAGTCCGTGATCGTATTTTAACCGGTTCGAAAAAAAAGGGGGCTGGCATGCAAACGTTTCGTCGCTTACTTTTTTTAACAGGGGGGTTGCTCCTTCTCTCCGGTTCCGTTTTTGCCGCTGATCCCTCCACCCACCTGTACATGCCAGACGGGCAGCTCAGTTCCCACCCGATCCGTGTCTATGTGACGCCCGACATCCCGGAGTCCTTGGACCCCCGGCTCCGTCTAACCAGCAGTCACGAGGTCACGAAAAAGGATACGAAGGAAGACGAACTGATCCAACCCTTTGTTCACGCGACAAACCAGAACTGGGTGGAAATAGTCGCAGGGCAGAAAGTCACCCGTACCGGCACCCTTCTTCTTTTCGATCTTCGCAACTACCCGATCCATCCACTCAAGGCAATGATCCGCCTGACCCCGACACTCTACATAAAAGAGTCCAAAAACGACACAATCTGGATTCCTGTAACCGTTGGCAGTAAAGATATCTATCTCGGAAAAAGTACCGGGGTAATCGCCTACACCCTGGCCCTGGTCGCGGTGCTCTTGATTTTTATCATTTTGATCTCCAGGGCCGTTAAGGGTAAGGCCGTTTTCTTGATATGCGGTTCGGATGGCAAACTCTCACTATCCCGCACCCAGATGGCTCTCTGGACCCTGGCCATCGACGTAGTCATCTTCGGCTACGGTCTTTTTCACCGCGAGGTCCCTGAAATTCCCGATTCCCTCGTGGCCCTGATGGGCCTGTCCCTTGCAACCACCGGAATCAGTTACAGACAGGTTTCGAAACTGACCGCCGTTTCCGGAACGCAGCCGACGACAACGGGATCCGCACCGACGACGCCACAAGCCGATGCGCCGGGCGGGGCGGCCCCGGCCCAGCCAACACCGCCTGTGGCCACACATTCCAAGGCACGGTTGGGGGACCTTGTCGCCGACCACCTTGGAGAGATTTCCATTGCAAAGGCCCAGATGGTCTTCTGGACCGGCCTGATGCTGGTTCTCTTTCTGACAAAGAGCACCATAGACGGCGTGCTCTGGGAGGTCCCCTGGCAGATGGTCACGCTTATGGGCATGAGCCAGGCTGGATACCTGGGGCCGAAGTTCGTTAAACCGTAAGCGTTCACAGGCACCGCATCTGTGAACGCTTACAGGATGGAGATTGTGTGACATTTTTGTTCCGAATGGGTATGAACGGGTTCGTTAAACCTAAACTGAGCGTTTCAAATGGTACCTGATATACAATACAAGAAAGAGAAATGGAGTCTGTGTTTGACCCATGCAAGAAGAAACATTTTTTAATCCAACAGATTACGTCCTATCAGAAGAAAAAATACGAAGGCATATCATGACCAATATTAATAAGGGTCTGAAATGGATTTTACCACAATACCCTTCAGTTATGCCGGGTTAAGGTCTGCATTTTACGTTTTGGGGGAATTCTATGAATTCAAGAAAAAAGATGGTAAAGCTTCGGGTGAGACTCAAAGGTTTCGTCAAACCCAGCACGAAGTCTCAGGTGGAAGGATTTCTCGAACCGGGAAATTACATTGTCGAAGATTTTCTGAAAAACCAACCACCGGACGACGACACCGATTACGCTTTGGTGCAAGCACCGGCGCTGGGTGCCGGTGACACCTGGATCTGTACACGGTGGAAGAATCAGCACTACGCGGACATCGTCGAGTTGCCGAAGTTGGATGTCGAACGTAGACGCTTCAACAACGAGGATTTCGCCATTCATGAAGCAGCCCTTATCAATCGTCTTCGTACTTTCAAAGACTTTACCTATGATACGGACGAAGCGCGTTACCCATACAAACTTCCGGGTGTGCAACTTCCTCAGACGCCGCCCCGCTACAACAATTGCTGCACGTTTGTAGAGGCACTACTTGTCAGAGCCTGGGCTGATGAATATAAACGTCGTTTTCGCTGGAGCTCCCACCGTCATGGTCAGATGATGATCTTGTCGAACGATGATTTCTTTTCTCCGGTTACAGCTGTTGTGGAAGAAAAAATGGCAATCGCTGTACAGGACCCTGATACTCCGCCTCATCCCTGGACGTTAATTCAGGGCTGGCGCCGCCAGTGGCGTTCCGGTCACACCTTCCTGATCGTCGATCACCATAAGCCAACCGATCGTATTCTAACTCTGGAATCCAACAGTTCTTACAAGCTCAATGGAGTAGGTTTTCGTGCCATTGGAAATCTGCGGAACCTTGAAGATCCTCCCCCGGAAAACTGGTGGGATATCAAAGAGCTATGGACATGGGAACGGGTATGCTCCACCTATCGTTATAGGCAGCATGCGTTGTTGAAGGTAAAGGATCGCAAATGGAGTGGCCTATAAAAAAAGAAACCCTGATCTACATGCGAATAATTTTTTCATAAATAGAAAGGAGGAAGTTGTATGGCTTATCAATTTAAAAACCTCATATTTGAAGGTGGCGGGGTTAAGGGGGTTGCCTATGCCGGGGCCATAAAGGTCTTGGAAGAAAAGGGGGTAATGTCGAACATTGTGCGGGTGGGTGGCACCTCTGCCGGTGCCATCAATGCGGTACTGGTCGGGCTGGGTTATACCTCCGCCCAGACGTTGGACATCATGAACAAGCTGGATTTTAATAAATTTATGGACGATGATTTAGGCGTATTTCGCGATATTGATAGGCTGCTCAATGAATTTGGGTGGCATAAAGGCGCATTTTTTAGAAAATGGATTTCCAAACTCATTAAGAAGAAGACCGGCAATCCGGATGCCACCTTTGCCGAGGTGCAGAAACATAAAAAAGAAAAAGGTTTTCGAGACATGTATTTTATCGGTGCCAATATTTCGACGCATTTTGCGGAAGTGTTTTCCTACGAACACACGCCTCGCATGTGCATTGCCGACGCGGTGCGCATTTCCATGTCGATACCCCTGTTTTTTGCTTCTCACCGCAGCCCGCGTGGTGATGTGTATGTGGACGGCGGACTGTTGGATAACTACCCGGTAAAGCTTTTTGACCGTAAAAAATACGTTGCCCAGGAAGATCTAAGTGACCACGGACTAGAAACCAAATATTACAAAAAGCACAATCAACAGCTTAAACGCAAAGGTCTGGACATCAGCCCCTATATTTACAATAAGGAAACACTGGGGTTTCGATTGGATTCGGAAAGGGAAATTGCCGTATTCCGGGATCAGTCTGAGCCGGCACACGCTGAAATCACTGATTTTTCATCTTATTCGCTGAATCTCATCAAGACCATTATGGACAGCCAGGCCAACACCCATTTGCACAACGATGACTGGCAGCGGACGATATATGTTGATACCCTGGGGGTAAAAACGACGGATTTTTCGCTGACCGATGCCAAGAAAAAAGCGCTGGTGGAATCCGGCCGAAACGGCACGGAAAACTATTTTAAATGGTTTGACAGCCCGGCAAGTAAATCGGTCAATCGTGTATAGATTCATAAACATGGTCAGGTATAAGAAGACCCTCCAGTTCTTTGTACTCTTTTTGCCTTGCCGGTTTCCTGAAAACCTAAGCTAAATATTTCCTGAGTTCTTTATAAATTTTCTTCTTTCTATATTTTGGTATCCAGGTTATATAACCGGAATTCACATTTAGAACGACTTAAACTTTAAACGTTTCCATTGAAAACCTCCTCATCGCTTTATTCCTAAAGCGGTTCACATTTGAGGAGGTTTTCTTATATTACCGGAAATGTCAAATTCCGGGAGTCCCGCGACATAGCCAGGGGTTTACCCAGGATTAATCAATAAAAAACTACTGAAAAAATATGGTAGACGATTTTTTAAAATCACAGAAACCGGGCTAAAACTTAAAGTAATCAGGGAGAAGGTGAGAAAGGCAGCACTGGATTTGTAAAAAAGAAAAGAAAGTGAGCCAACCGAAGGAGTTTACCATGAACAGGCTAAACCTAACGGCGGATGTCATTGTTGTAGGTTCCGGACCAGGCGGGGCAACAGTATCCAAGAAACTGACAGAAGGGGGTAAAAAGGTATTGTTACTTGAAAGAGGAGGCGATCACCGTTCGCGGTTTTACTATGGTACATACCCCGGTGCGCTTCTTTATTCAGAAAAAATGAGTTTTCTTTTCACAGAAGAAGGGGTCAATATTGTAGCTCCCAATATGCTGGGAGGGGCTACCAGCATGTTTTGTGCGTGTGCTTCACCTCCCCCGGAATGGCTTAAGAATAAATATAGTCTGGATATAGATATAGAAGTCAATGATACTTTAGCGGAACTTGATATCAGGCCCTTACCCGCCCATCAACTGGGAACCGCCTCTACCCGCATTGCAGAGGCGGCTAAAGCGTTAGGATATAACTGGTACCGGCAACCCAAGTTTATGTTTCCTGCGAAAAGAAAAAACAGAAAAAAAGACTTCAAGTGCGGTGCTTCATGTATGTTAGGCTGTTCTTGCGGGGCAAAATGGAATGCCGCAGAGTGGGTAGATGATGCCGCTGTTCTTGGGGCGGTTATTAAAACCAAAGCCAAAGTAGAACGTATCTTGATTGAGAATAGGCAGGTTGTGGGAGTTGAAGGAAAGTTAAAAGGAAAAATGTTTACTGCTAAAGCGGAAACAGTTATTATTTCGGCAGGTGGTCTAGGTTCTCCTCGCATTTTACAGAAATCGGGATTTGAAGAAGCAGGCCAGGGAATGACGATGGATTCGACGGTTATGGTATATGGATTCACCTCTGAAAAGGGAACTGGAAAGGAACCGCCTATGACATGGTCTTTCGAAAATGACGCAGACGGTTATATGTTGAGCACACTGACCGATCCATGGCTACTCTATCCCTTAATTGCCATAAAAAAAGGGATTGGTCCAGCTTTACGATGGCTAAAATGGAACCAAATGCACGGCATAATGATCAAACTAAAAGACGATATCTCAGGTGGAGTTTTTGCCAACGGCAAAATCAGCAAATATCTCACAAAAAGCGATCAGGAGAAGCTTGATAATGCATACCAGGTATGTCGTAAAATTTTGATTGAAATCGGTGCAGATAAAAATACAATTTTTATGACTCCGATAAGAGGTACTCATCCCAGTGGTACGGTTCGTGTCGACGAAATGCTGGACAACAACCTGCAGACAAACGTGAAGGGCTTATATGTTTGTGATGCCAGTGTATTTCCGGAATCTCTGGACAGACCAACCGTGTTGACTATTATTGGTTTAGGCAAAAGGTTAGCTTCCCATATTTTAAGACTTTAAAGCGTATTTTCGTAAAAATGAGAAGACATACATCCGGTCGATTAAATCGTGATTCAATAGTGCAGTTTGGCTCAAAAGGACTGAAAAAGGTACTTGGACTTCCCGAAGTCACATTTATCGCCATCGGTTTTATGATCGGGGGTGGAATCTTTGTATTCACCGGTATCGTTTTTAAAATTACAGGCCAGGCACTTCCCTTAGCGTATGGGTTAGCGGTAGTACCCGTCTTTATCAGCATGATGCCGATAGCCATGTTAGGCGTGGCTATCCCTTCGACCGGAGCAAATTATAAATACCCCAGTCGAATGGTCTCGCCGGGTTTGGCGTTCCTGGGAATATGGGTATATGCATTTGCCTCTTTTTTCGGACAGATTCCATTATATGCCATTAGTTGTGGAAACTACATCGCCATATTCTTTCCAAATCTTTCGCCACACACCTTTGCTTTGGTTTTGATTACGGTTATTTTCCTGGTGAATCTTCTTGGAATCAGATTTGCAGCACAAGTCCAGGGATTGCTGGTTATCATTCTAATATTGGCGCTTATCTACTATTCTTACAAAGGCATGACGGTGCTCCAGCCTGTAAATTTCAATGCCTTTTATGATAAGGGAAGTGTCAATCTATTGGTTGGAACCGCCCTGTTAACATTTACCTATTTTGGAGCTAACAGTATCATCGAACTCGGAGGAGAGATCGTTAATCCCGGAAAAGTGATTCCAACAGCTTTCTTTATTTCATTCACAATAGTGACAATTCTCTATGTTTCAGTAGCAATTGCAACTGTTGGCGCTGTTTCGATGGAAAGCCTCACTCATTCTGTTGAACCTTTGCTGGATGTCTGTAAAGCTGTGATGACATCAACAGAAAGGAGCTTATTTGTTATCTGTGGAGCACTCGTCGCCTTGATTACGACGCTTAATGCCCTGTTTATGGTCGGTACCAAGTCTCTTTTAATCGTTGTTGAAGACGGATTATTACCGGCTTTTTTTGGGCGGTTAAATAGTCGCTTTAAAACGCCACACATTTTACTTATCATTATCTGGGTTTCCACCGTCATCGGGATATTACTAAAGCTCCCGATGAAAACGCTTGCCTCTTATGCCTCCCTGGGGGGGTTAATTGTCTTTTTCCCAGTGATGGTAGCAGCAATCAAATTCCCAACCTTATACCCTGATAAGTACCGCTTGGCAGCATTCAAACTAAACCCTTTTCAACTTCGCTTTTGCGCATTCACCGGCATTGTAATGGTTCTTTTTTTCGGAACTGTTATTTTCATTGATTTGAAGACACTGCTGAATATTTCTGGGTTCTTCCTGTTTTTCATTTCAGGTGCCTTGTATTATGTGTTAAGAAAACGATACCTTTTAAGAATCGGAATCGACCTTAATGCTCTAATCGGGAAGGAGGATTGGGATGGCTGATAACCATCAACTGCCCCAACTCTTTGATAATTATCCGGAACTTAAAAAGGAAATCAGGCACCTTCCATTGGGAGATTTTCCCACCCCGGTTCATCAATTAAAAAATCTGGGATTCAACAACCTTTGGATTAAAAGAGACGATTTAACCTCCTCCATTTATGGGGGAAATAAGATTCGAAAACTTGAATTCATTCTGGCAGAGGTAAAAAGAAGAAACAAAAAAAGAATTGTAACCACAGGTGCTACCGGTACTCATCACGGACTTGCAACAGCGATTTTCGCCCGACAATTTGGAATCAATGTAACTCTCCTGCTTTATGATCAACCTTATAGCGATGAGGTTAGACACAATCTTCTTTTACTTGCCAAACAACAGGTTAAAATTGTCCATCAGAAGACCTTGTTGAAAACTATGTTTTCCTACCTGGTTTTACGTCGAATTATAGATCCTTTTGCCTATTTTTTATACCCGGGAGGGTCGAATGTTTTTGGTACACTAGGATATGTCAATGCAGCATTTGAGTTGAGGACGCAGATTGAATCCGGGCTGCTTCCAAAACCTGATGTTATATTTTGTCCGCTCGGTTCAAACGGAACCATGGCCGGACTGATTCTGGGTTGTGCGTTATCTAAACTTGATTCCGAAATAATTGGTGTTAGAGTAACGCCTCCTAAATTAGGAGTTTTTCAAGCGTGTACCGACCATACGGTGATGAAATTGGCAAAAAACACCTATCAATTACTCAGTCAAAGTTGCAGGGATCTACCAGTGATAAACCTGCAGACACCGAACATCGACGGTCGATATCTTGGAAATGGCTATGGCTACAAAACTGAAAGGTGTGCCGAGATCATTGAAATGATAAACAAATATGAAGGAATTCAGCTTGATACAACATATACCGCTAAAACGTTTTCTGCAGTCAGCGATTTTTGCAGCAATCCTAAAAACATATCAAAAATGGTCTTATACTGGCATATGTATAATTCGGTTGATACATCACATCTAACAGGCAAAGAAGACTATTTAAAACTACCCGCAACACTTCAGCACTATTTCAGGGTGTAACACAAAAAAATGCATGTAATTCAAAGGAAAGCTGTACTCAACCTTTTGTAGAACCTGACATATCTTTTTAATGTGCGTCCAGAAAGTGTACAACTCTTATGTAAACAGGAGGAAACACAATTTAAGACACGAAAGTAAATTAAAGTTTAGTCAATAATTGTTATGTTTTATTGATTCCAATAAATCCTGCTACCATCAAGGCTATTCCAATAAAATATAAATATCTACCATTATCGACAAAATAATACCCGGCAATAAGCAAGACAATCCCTACCATCCCTATGAAACAAAAAAGATTTCTCATGCTATCCTCAAATCTAAACTTTTCAAACTGCCTTTTTCAATATTATTTTAAAGGACATAAATTTATTTGTCAAAAAGAAACAGCAACTCAGAGCTGAATTCAAATTCAAAGTGCACCCTATAAATAAGTGAAAGATAATTATTTACTTTGTTATGCATCTCCCATAATATTGCCTTTACGGATGCGCTACTGCGACTCGATAAAACCTTATGTTTTTTTTGAAAAGGAGTGTGGTTATGACAAACCATGATATTGATCCCGGATTGCCACTGATACAGGATGCTGATCTCAGCAATAAGGTCGTTCTTGTCCGTGTTGACCATAACGTTGTTAAAAAGGGTGTGATTCGAGATCCTTATCGTATTGATGCTACTTTGGGTACCCTGTACAATATCGTTGAAAGAGGCGGCAGGTTAATACTTATGACCCACGTTGGGCGGCCACGTGATAAAAAGACCGGCCGGATCAAGGTAGAAGACAACAGCTCTGTCCAGCCGGTGGTTGAATACCTGGAACGTAAACTTTATACAAAATTTGTCGTACCACAGTTTCCAGTTGACCCTGAAAAAGGCATCAGAGAGATCGATACCTCTATCAATTTGCATATCAGAGATCTTCTCGCCCACAGGATAGGAGGTATATATCTTCCCAATACTCGCTGGTTTGAAGGCGAAGAAGCCGATGACGAGAAACGGAAACGCTTTGCAGTTCAACTTGCCGGCCTGGCCGATGTTTTTGTCAATGACGCTTTCGGCTCATGGCAGCCCCATGCCTCTACTTATGATATCACAAAACACCTGCCCAGCTTTGCAGGCTTTCTCCTCCAGAGGGAACTGTTGAATCTAAAGCATCTCCTGAAACCTAAGCGTCCTTTTGTTGCCGTAGTGGCCGGTGCCAAGTATGACACCAAGATCGGCCCTCTCAACCAGATATACAAAAAAGTGGACCATCTGATATTAGGCGGCGTTATATATAACTCATTTTTATGTGCCAAATACGACATTCGGATCAGCGGAGTAAGTGAAAGCGACATAATCGCCGCCAGGGATCTTGTTGAACAGGATCTGGAAGCTAAAAAAGTAGTCGAACTCCCCTTCCTTGTGGAATCGGATACTATTGAAGGACGAATAGAAGGCAAGTACAGAAACCGCAGTATTCGGGATTTCAAAAAGGGAGACAAATACGGTTATTTCCTTGATGTAGTTCCTGAATCGTTTGATGCCGGAGGGGTTGCCCAGGTCATAGGCTCTGCTAAGACCATATTTGTAAATGCTGTTATGGGTCTTACTCCTCACTTTTTCGAAGGATCGGAAAAATTAGACCGTACGATTGATCGTAACAGTGAGGCTCAGAAGTTTTACGGAGGCGGTGACACCCTCCAGGAGTTTAAAAATCTCAGCCCCGGCCTTTATCTTGCCGCCATGGACAGCGCCCAGTATTATTTCTTTACCGGAGGCGGAACCGTTCTTAAGGCCATTGAAGATGGAACGCCCTATGGTCTTGAACCTGTTAAGGCACTGATTGAAAATAATAGGGAAAGATCGTAACCACTCTAAACTATTCGTCTACCGGTTGAGGAGAAGAATGTGATCCCCTGGGAAGAGATCGACCGGGCGAAAGTTCCCGGACATGAAAGAGAAGTCATACTGCTGAAGCGAGGCACGGAATTCTCAATCCGAACCGCAGGAACAGAGCTGATGAACAGCCGCCGCCACGGTTCCGAAGATGCGCTGGCTGAGCTTACATGCAACCGCATTAAACGAAGATCAGGCCTGAGGATTCTTATTGGAGGCCTCGGCATGGGTTACACCCTGGCAGCGGCACTTGAACAATCGGAGCAGGATACACTCATCACTGTATCTGAACTGATCCCTGCTGTAGTCAGATGGAATAGGGAACAACTGGGGCGCCTTGCAGGAATGCCGCTTAATGATCCTCGGGTATCCGTCGAAGAAGAGGATGTGGCGGAAATCATCAGTAATAAAAAATCCGCCTGGGATGCAATACTTCTTGATGTGGACAACGGTCCTGAAGGGCTTACCCGGAAAGCCAATGACCGCCTCTACGGCAGATCCGGTCTAAAAACGTCCTTTTCCGCTCTCCGCCCCGAAGGGATTTTTGCCGTCTGGTCTACCGAGGGAAATAAGGCATTCACCCGTCGCCTGAAACAGTGCGGATTCCAGACGGAAACCCTAACCGTACCAGTTCGCAAATCCGGAAAAGGCGGCA
>JAUWOH010000494.1 GCA_030612225.1 Desulfobacteraceae bacterium | reverse complement strand
AAAAAAAGTTTTGCTTATAGCAGTGATTATTGGAATTTCTGCCCTGTTTGTTACTGCAGGCATTTATGCTGGCACCAAGGTCCCGGATGTAATCAAAATGGAAAACAAGGCATATAAGAAACATAAAAAAAGCATTATGATGTTTTCCCACAAGAAGCATATCGAGGAATACAAGGCCGGCTGCGGGGAATGTCACCATGATGATAAAGGTAAAGCTCTTGACAATCTGAAAGAAGGCGACAACGTACAAAACTGCATAGAGTGCCACAAGAAACCTGGTGAAAGACCCAAAGGTAAAGGTGCACCCAAGCTTTCAAAAAAAGAACGCCTTGATTATCATGCCGAGGCGCTGCACTATAACTGTAAGGATTGCCATAAGAAATTTAATAAAAAGAATAAAACAAAAAAGGCACCCACAACATGTACAAAGTGCCATCCTAAGAAAAAGAAATAATAAAATTTTGATGTATTAGAAAAAGGGCAACCATGTTATTAACTGGTTGCCCTTTTTTATTTTGTCAAATAACTTTTTCATTACCCGTTCACGCCCATTCGGAACAAAAAGGTCGCACAATATCCGTCCTGTAGGCGTTCACAGGTGCTGCAGATGTGCGTGATCAGGGCGACCAGCTATAGTCTGCTATGCTGGTCGCCCTGATCGCGTGCAGCTGCAGTGCCTGTGAACGCTTACCTTTTTCTAAAACAACTCCAACCCAGTCTTGCTCATTTTCTTTCCATCTGCACAAAAAGTTTTTTTCTTTGTAAATATCCAGCAAATCTTTTATTTCATCTGTTTTGATGCCTGATAATACAATGAGCCCTTTTGTGTGAATTGTTTCATACATATAAGGTAGCAGTCTTTTTAGAGTCGGATAGCGCAGATTAGCCGTTATCATGGAAAATACCCGGTCAATCTTTTCAAAAGCCCGATCACAGATATCGATTCTATGTTCCAAGCCGTTGATTTTTATATTTTCTCTGGCTTCAGCTATTGCACAGTGGTCAAAATCTAATCCTATTCCTTTTTGAATTCCAAGAAGTACTGCTGCAATTACCAGAATTCCTGATCCTGTGCCGACATCGAGCAAACAGGTCTTTTTGCTCCCTTTAAAATAATCGCATTCTCTTAAAGCATATTCAATCCCCTTCACAGCCAACCTGGTAGTCGGATGCTGACCTGTTCCGAATGATGCTCCCTGGGCAAGATTGATAACCACGTCACCCGGTTTTGATGGAAAAGAATTTTCAGGAGGCTTTATTACAATGTGTTTTGAAATCCGGACTGGTCGGTTAAATGATTTTTCCAGAAAGGTTGAGCCGTATTGATAAATATAAATAAGCTCTCCTTTCGCAATCAGGCCCTGAATTATCGATTTTACCCGCTTTTTCCCGAGAGCATATTTTGCAGATGTAATTTTTTCCAGTGCTATGGGAGTTATTTTCTCCCGTGAACTTGAAACTGTTTCAAGGACCGCTTTTATGATAGAATTATTATCTGTAGGCATTTTTAAAGGTTGTCACGAAAACAAAAAAGTAGTTATTTCGTGCTTTCCAGATTTCGTGTTTTCGTGATTAGCTCTTTGTATTCAATTGCATTACGAACCATGGATTTGGCCCAGGCGGGAGTACCTAAAGCATGTATATGAATATATGTGGCAAGGACATTTTTATAGCAAAGCCCATCTTTTTTATTAATAAAGCCTGTTCCCCGCTTAATGGAAAAAACAAGATCGCTGTCATCTCCCCGCCACTTTAATACTGATGAGTAGTGAAATTCATGCCCTTTGATTTCAGTACCTATTTTGAAATATGGGTTTTCCCTCACCACGGAAATAATGGTGTATCCATGACCTTTCGGCTTTTTTGAAAGGCTGTAACTAACTGGAAAAACTCCGACCATGGGG
>JAUWOH010000073.1 GCA_030612225.1 Desulfobacteraceae bacterium | reverse complement strand
TTTTCTTGATATAATCAGTGCATACAGGCAACTTGTAACCCGTAAACAAATTCTTTCAAAAAAACAAAATTTTAAGCCCGCTCGAATTATGCTCGACAATGGCACAGCAAAAGTGATGACATCCTCTGGAAAAGCACTTGCAATCACAGACCCCAGTATAACAATGCTTTTTCCTTCCATGGGAAAAATTGCCACAGAATTAATAACAGCAGTATTTCGTGGCTTTGGCATTAATGCAAAAGCGCATGCGCCTTCAGACGGAAAAATTTTAAAACTTGGCCGCGGCAATACCTCATGTAAGGAATGTCTTCCGCTTATTCTTACAACTGGAACCTTGCTTAATTACATTCAAAATAAGAGAAAAAAAGACGAAGTTCTTGTTTATTTTATGGCTACAGGTTCCGGTCCCTGCCGCTTTGGCCAGTATGCCATCTTTATGGAAGATCTGATAAAAAGGCTTGAAATCCCTGATGTGGCTTTACTTTCCCTGACATCGGAAAACTCTTACGTAGGAATGGGAAATGGGTTCGAACGAAAGGGATTTTGGGCAATCATGGTATCTGATGTCATGGAAGACATCCGCTCAATGATACTTGCTAACGCAACTGATACCGATTCAGCAATGCGGACATTCGACAAAGAGCTGACCCTGATATCCGGCGAACTTGAAAGGTGTAATTTCGTAAAACTGGAAAAACAGCTTTTAAAAACAGCCGACAGACTTGGTCGGATTTCTTTGAAGCGTCCGCCGGGGGAAGTTCCCGTTATCTCGCTGACAGGGGAAATATTCGTCAGAAGAGACTCTTTATCCCGCCAGTTCTTAACCGAACGCCTTGCTGAAAAAGGCTTTGCATCCATCTGCTCACCGATCACCGAATGGGTTCATTACTCCGACTACCTTGTTGAAAAGGGACTCACCGACTATCAAATGACAAAAATGGAAAAGCTGGTATTTTTCATCAGAAAGAAGTTCATGGCCAAAGACGAAAGGCGTATCAAGTCAATATTATCCCGGTCCGGTCTTGTTCATTCTAAACCTATTAACATCAGGTCAATAATTAATAATGGAAAGCCATATATATCAGAGAACCTGGCAGGCGAAGCCATCCTGACTGTAGGGAGTTCCATGTCGGAAATAGCCGTCGACTCCTGTGGTGTAATTGCCATCGGCCCATTTGGCTGCATGCCCAATCGCCTTTCTGAAGCTATTCTCAATGAAACGATGAACCGGGAAGAAAAGCTGAAAACCGACCCAAAAAATAAGCGGCTTCGTTCCATTTTGGCGGAAACGGAAGACCTGCCTTTTCTTGCCATCGAAAGTGACGGCTCGCCTTTCCCGCAGTTGATAACTGCAAAACTCGAAGCATTCTGCCTGCGTGCAGAGCGATTACATGAAAGGATGCTTATGAATAACTGAAATTGGCTCTTGATACATCGGCTATTTTATTCTATATTCGAAGCTCGAAAAAAAATTGATTAGGGTTCGCGCAAAAGAAAGGAAAACATGAAGTCAATATTTTTAACATTTTTTGTCATCTTTATTCTGTGTTTTTCACTCATAACTGTCGGCTGTATAACTACCCCGAAACCTGAAAAAGAAACCGCTCCACAGTGGGTAAATTCAATTCCCCATGATGAAAAGTGCTTTTACGCTGTAGGAATCTCAGGCCCTACCCGTAATATTAAAGACGCATGGAACCAGGCAATCATTCGTGCCCGTGCAGAGCTTGGCAAAACCATTATCACCCATATAACCAGCCACGATCTTATTATAAGCACGACTCGTGGTGAATATTCAGCACAACTTATAGAAGCCCTGTCTGATACTGAACTTAACTTTACTGAAGTTATTGAGCGATGGTACGACCGAAACGGCATATATGGTCTTCCAGGTTACTACTATGCTTTGGTCAGGTTGGAAAAAAAGAGAGCTGAAATGCTCTTAAGAAGCTTAAAATAGCCTAATTTGAATCAGAAATTTACAAACTCATTATGAGGTTAACTTGAGGCATAGGGTAATTATATTTAAAAGTGTCTGAAACTCGCGCATAAGTGAGCGTTAAGAAAGAACTTAGATCAATCCTTTCATATAAAACAAGCTTGCACTGGCATTTTCCGATCCATAGAAAATGTTATTTAAATTGTCGTTCTTTCTTAACGCTCACTAATACGCTCAAACAGTCAGCCATTTTAAATCTAATCACCCTATACCTCAAGTTGCTTTTTAAGTTTGTAAAATTTTGTTGAATTTGAACCTAAAGCGATTGGTTCAAAGGCCTATCCCATTTACATTAAGGAGAAACTATGGATTATACTCTTTCTACTGAACAGGAGATTTTACGTGAATCGGTTCGCAGTTTTGCTGAAAACGAGATTAAACCGGTTGCTCAGGAGCTGGATGAAAAAGAAGAGTTCTCATACGAAACAATGCAAAAGATGGCTGAACTCGGTCTGTTTGGGATATTTGTTTCAGAACAGTACGGCGGCCAGGGTATGGACTATATCTCATATATCATTGCGGTTGAAGAAATCGCCAGGGTTGACGGCTCGCACGCAGCAACAGTGGCCGCTGAGAATTCCCTTGGAGTCGGTCCCCTTTACTATTTTGGGAATGAAGAACAAAAGAAAAAATACCTTCCTAAACTTTGCAAAGGAGAAACACTTTGGGGCTTTGGACTGACTGAACCCAATGCGGGCTCGGACGCCTCGAATGCCCAGACAACTGCCGTTTTGGATGGCAATGAGTGGGTTATTAACGGAAGCAAGATCTTCATTACAAATGGTGCCGCTAAAATTACCGCCGGATCAACCGTTTTGTGTCGTACCGGCACCCGTGACGACGGCCGGCCGGAGCTTTCCTGTATCATTGTGGAGACAGGAACCCCTGGCTACACTGCAAAGGAAATGCACGGTAAAATGATGTGGCGGGCTTCTAATACCAGTGAACTATATTTTGAGGATTGCCGTGTACCAAAGGATAATCTCCTTGGCCCAAGAGGAGATGGATTTCACCAGATGATGCAGACCTTGGACGGAGGACGTCTGTCCATCGGAGCCATGGGCCTTGGCGGCGCTCAGGGTTGTCTTGATATGGCGCTAAAATACAGCAATGAAAGGGAACAGTTCGGCAGACCCATAGCAAAATTTCAGGTGAACGCTTTTAAGCTGGCCGATATGGCCATGGAAATTGAATGCGCACGCTTGCTTCTTTACAAGGCATGCTGGCTGCGTGATAACGATATGCGCTTTTCCAAAGAAGCGGCCATGGCAAAACTTTACTGTTCCGAAACTATGTATCGATGCGCAAACCATGCGGTTCAACTACACGGTGGTTATGGCCTCATGAAGGAATACGATGTGGAAAGATTTTACAGGGATCAGAAACTTCTGGACATCGGCGAAGGGACCTCGGAAGTGCAGCGCATTGTTATTGCAAGACACATAGGTGTTTTATGATCGAACCCTGCTCATTTGCAATAAATATTTTATAAATATACTGTTGAGGAGATGAAAATGGAAGAAAATGCTCAAAAACCTCAAATCGTAGTTGACTCTTTTGAAGAACTGACAGGTGAAATTTCATCAACTGCCACAAAGGGTGTTGAAGAAATAGGTAAACGGATAGAATCCTTAAGGAAAGAAAAAGGGCTCTCCCTTAACGAGTTGTCAAAACTGACAGGTTTTGATGTTGAACTCCTTTCCAACATAGAAGAAGATAAGGTGCAACCACAACTCGGAACGCTTATCAAACTTTCAAAGGCTCTTGACAGCGCCCTTGGCCGTCTTGTTTCGGGTGTTGGAAACAAGCTTTATTCAATAACTCGTAAAGATGAACGGAAAGTTGTATCAAGATCTACATCCCATGAAGGCAAAAAGCAGGTCTATGCATATAAAAGTCTTGCTCCTGAAGTAAAGGGCCGCCATATGGAGGCCATGATTGTGCAGCTTGAAGAAAATCCCGACCAGGAAACTTCGGTTCATGAAGGAGAAGAATTCATTTATGTCTTAGATGGTGTTGTATCCCTGAAAATCGGAGAAGATGCGTTCGCCCTTGAACCCGGAGACAGCGTTTATTACCTTTCCACCACACCACACCTGATTGCAGCAAAAAGTGGAAAAGCTACTATATTAGCCGTACTTTATGAAGGTTGATCGGTAAGCGTTCACAGGCACCGCATTCTGCACGCGCTCAGGGCGATCAGCATAGCAGACTATAGCTGGTCGCCCTGACCACGCACATATGCAGCACCTGTGACCGCTTACAGGACGGTGATTGTGCGACCTTTTTGTTCTGAATGGGCGTGGGGGTGAGTTGATCGTAACCGTTCAGGGGTTCAGGGTTCACCTTGACCCCCTGAACGGTTATAGAAATTTTAATGAATGATGAATAATGCTTAGTGTATCGTGATTTGCTTCGGTTTTTCCACTTCAGGTTTAGGAATATCTATTTTCAAAACACCGTCCTTAAAATCAGCTTTGATCTTATCAGCGTTCAGGCCTACAGGCAATGTAAAAGCCCTGTGAAATTTCCCGAAAGCTCTTTCCCTTTTGTAATAATTTTCCTCCTTAACTTCATTTTCAAAGGAGCGCTCACCTTTGAGAGTCAAAACCCTGTCCTTTAAATCGATCGCAATATCCTTTTTATCCATTCCTGGCAGTTCAGCTTTTATGACAATATTGTTGTCATTATCATAAATATCAACAACCGGATTCCAGCTGGTCATTGCCAGTTCATCATTTTCCCGGCCTGGTGAATAAAAATCCTCATCAAAAAACCGGTTAAAACGATTTTGCAAAATTGCCATATCTCTTAATGGTGTCCATCTTACAATATTCATGATATTTTCCTCCTTTTATTGAGATCTTTTAATATTTGAGCCCGATTACTTTCTAAGGCCATTTTACTTTTCCTTAGCAATATGTTAAGAACAATTAATTATATGTCAAGAAAATAATTTATTTAATAGTTGCATTACTTATAATAATAATATATCTGAAGTAATGAAGGCTTAAAATTATGGATTATCTCCAGATGAGCTGGCAGGATCATTTTCATAAGGATTCCAGGATTCAAGGGGTCAGGGGTTCCAGTGACCTTCCACAGAACAGGCGGATAAAAATGTTTAAGAATTAGATAACCGTTCAAGGTTGCCGGTTATACAGTTTATGGTTGAAAAAGACAAAAAACACTTGGACCCTTGAATCCCTGAATCCTCGAACCCTTTCCATATTAAAAGGCGGAAAAATGAAAAAACATAAAAAAGACAACGAGATAAAAACAATATTCTTACCCCAGCCTTCATCTTCTGATTTAAGGGGTAAACAATCCGTCAGGGCAACATTCAAATTAACGGAAAAATCGATACACGCAATAAATATCGTATCAGTGCATCTGGGCATTAAACAAAAATCTCTTTTTGACCATTTAATTGAAGATACACAGTGTTTGAAATTAATTGCCGGTGAAATAAAAGATGAGGCATTCTGCAAACTAAGCCGTATTCAAAAAACATATGTTTTAAGCCGCAGGACATTATCATCCCTTGATCAAACAGCCAAAAAATATAATGCTCCCCGTGATGCTTTAGTTGAGTATTCCATTCAAAGGCTTATCCCGGTAATTGCCGGAGAAAAAGAAAAACATAGAAAGCGCAAACTGATTTTTAATGAAATGACAAAGCACTTGGAACATGGAGAAAAGATTTTACAAAAATCAGAAAAATTATTAGGCAAAGACGATCCTGTTTACTGCAAATTCGAATCAGTAATAGCTGCCTGCGAAAACGCTTATAATAATATAGAATCTTTTATTGAAAAGGGTGAAATAATTGAAGAATTTTAATTAGATGCCTTGCATATAAAAGCCTCAAAATCGTGCAAAATTCAGGTAGTACCCCCATGTGGCTTTCAACTTCAATTAAATATTCTTGACAGTCATGGACTGTTGAGTTTATGTATACATTAATGTTTTAAAGAGATATCAATGATGGCAAAAATAAATCTGGAAGAGTTTGCTTACAAATCAATCATAAGTCTTATTTTAGAAAATCATTTCAAGCCTGGAGATTTTCTTCTCGAAACAGAACTTGCAGAGTCGCTTGAACTCAGCAGGACACCAGTCAGACATGCATTGAGCCAGCTTGTTGCCGAAGGGTTTCTGGATAAGAAGAAGAAAAAAGGCTGTTTCATCCCCTCATCAAGTTTGGAAGATGCCAGGCATGTTTTTTTTGCAAGGGAAAACATTGAAGGCTTGACTGCGGCGTGTGCTGCCAGACATGCTACTGACAAGGATGTTGACTACCTCTACAACCTGATTGAAAAAGAAAAAACCGTGGGAAATCCAGGTACTCAGGAGTCTAAACTCATTTATGTCGCTATTAATGAAAATCTTCATCTAGGCATTGCAAAAATCGGGCAGAATAAATACCTGGAACAATATTGCAGACATAGTTTCTGGAGGTCCAATACCTATATTTTCTTTTTTGACAACTATTACACCGGACTGGAGCCCGGAGGACAGAAAACAGGACCAAAACAGCATATTGAAATTGTCAAGGCCATTGAAAACAGGAATGAAGAAAAGGCTGGAAACCTCATGAAACAACATGTCAGAACGACTTTTGAACAGCTTTTTTTGAAGTTATGAAGAATTAAAATTGATAACAGGGTGCAGGTGGAAAACCACCTACTTATGTATACATTAAAAAATGCAAAAACGGATTTTTCCAAACTGTACAACAAAAATTAAAGAGGGAAAATGAAAATTCTTGTTTTAGGCGGGTGCGGCATCCAGGGAAGAACAGCGCTTTATGATCTGGCATCTGATGAACATGTCAAAGAAGTAATTTGCGCGGATATCAGGTTTGACGAATTGTCTAAGATTAAAGATTTTACGGACATGAGCAAAATAAAAGAGGTAAGAGTTGATGCAAAAAATAAAGATGATCTAATAAACCTGTACAAGAAAGTGGATGTTGTTATTGATCTTTTGCCTATGGATTTTAAAAAGTTTGTCAATGAAGCAGCTTTGGAGGCAAGGGTAAGTGTGGTCAATACCAATTATGCCCATCTCACTGAGCAGCTTGATGAAAGCGCAAAAAAAGCCGGTATCACCATAATGCCGGAATGCGGTCTTGATCCGGGGATAGATCTGGTGATTTACGGTGATGCAAAAAACAGATTTGATGAAATTCATGTGATTGATTCATATTGCGGAGGGTTTCCTGAGAAACAGGCATGTACCAACCCGTTAAACTATAAGCTTTCATGGATATGGAAAGGCGTTTTAAGCTCAACCATGCGGGAAGGCAGAATAATCAGGGACAAAAAGATCATTGAAATTCCTGCAATGAACCAGCATGATGAAGAGTATGTTCACATGATTGATTTTCCCGGGCTTGGAACACTGGAAGCCATTCCAAACGGGGACGCAGTTTATTTTACTGACCTTCTGGGACTCACGGACGCCATAACTCGAACTGGTCGTTATTCTCTCAGATGGCCAGGGTGGAGTGCATTCTGGAGACCCATGAAGAAATTGGGTTTTTTAAGTGAAGATCCGGTAAAAGGACTTGGCGACGTTTCACCCATTGATTTTCTAGATAAATTACTGGGGCCACAGCTTGAATATAAAGATGATGAAAAAGACCTGATAGCCATGATCAATATATTCGAGGGAACAAAAGATAAAAAGAAAATGCGGTTTACAAGCACCATGCTGATTGAAAGGGACCTTGATACCGGAATCATGGCCATGAGCAAGGGAGTGGGATACACCGCAAGCATTGTAGCAAAAATGCTTGTCAGGGGCGATATTAAGGAAAAGGGGGTATTGTCACCTTTAAAGCATATTCCTGCGAAAAAGTTTATAAACAGCCTTAAAAGAAGAGGGATAGAAATCAAAGAAGAAACAAGGATTCTGGAAACTTGAAAATAAAGGAGCCGTATTATTAATAATAACACTTAAAAAAAGGAGAAAAACAATGAGTCGAAAAAAATTAGTGTCAACTGTCCTTGCCATTGTCATGACTGTATTTTTCACCGGAGTCTGTTTTGCCGGAACCCTGTCTGAGATAGTTAAAAGAGGGGAATTAAGGGTTGCCGTTCAATCAGGTGCTGCGCCTTATGCTTTTTTTGACAAAACCGGTAAGCATACGGGATCCATGGTTGAATTTGCCGAGGAAATGGCAAAAAGAATGGGTGTAAAGCTTAAAATCCTTGATTTTGACTGGGATGGCCTTATTCCTGCATTGTTATCCGGAAAAGCCGATATCCTTGCTGCCGATATGACTCCTACACTGAAAAGAGCCCTCAAAATTACCTTTGCAGATCCCTGGACTTATGTGCAGCCCTGTATTTTTACCAAAACAGGGGCAAGTTATAAGGTACTTAAAGATGTAAACAAACCATCTGTTACAGTGGGTGTTCTCTTAGGCTCTACCGGTGAAACCATTGCAAAAAAATACCTGCCAAAGGCCAAGATAAAATCATATAAAGGCGGTGGAAGAATGATCGTCCAGGCACTTATTGCAGGACATGTGGATGCCGGGGTTAATGACGATCTTGCAGTTCTGACAGTCCTTCCTGATTTTCCACCCAACTCTATCAGACTCCTTGACAAGCGCCTTGGAAAAGGAAAAGATCCGTTGGCCTTTGCTGTTCGCCAAGAGTCCGTAAACCTGTGGCAGTGGATTAACCTGTATTTCAAAACTGCCAGGGCCGACGGCACATATGATGCAAACATCAAATACTGGTTAGAATCAACTGAATGGAAAAAAGATCATTAAGCCGTTATGAACATGTGATGATCTAAATTATGTAAATTGAGTGTGCGTTCGATTGAAACGCACACTCAATTTTGATGGCGTTGTAAAAAGTCCCATATACGCCCCGCAGGAAGTACCCTTGGGGTGCAAGGCGCAGCGGTTTTTCAGGCACTCGGCATACTACATGTATTGCCTCGTCCCTGAAAAACTGCTACGCCTTTTTATCCCGCTGATTTTTAGCGGAGGTATATGAAACTTTCCACTTAGTACCCCAAGGGCATTTCCTGCGGGCACCATCGGTGATACTTTTTACGACGCCATCAATTTTAAAGAAACGGATAAAACATAAACATGCTGGCAGATTTTAATTTCAGAGTCATTTTTGAATACCTCCCTTTGTTTTTAACCGGGCTGAAAAGTACGTTTCTCATATCCATTATTTCAATCATGCTTGCCCTGGTAGTCGGAACCATTGCATGTGCATGCCGTATTTCCGGTATTAAAAGCATTAAATATCCAGCCATCGCCTATATTGAAATCATCCGGTCTACACCGCTTCTGGTCCAGATCTATTTTTTGTACTTCGGACTGCCTACACTGGGAATTAGAGTCCCAGAGATCCAGACTGGAATCCTGGCCTTAACGTTGAACAGCGGGGCATATATTGCCGAAATCATCAGGGCCGGTATAAACTCGGTGGATGACGGTCAGATTGAAGCTGGAATATCATCGGGTCTGAACTATCTTCAAAGGATGCGGTTTATAATTCTTCCCCAGGCCTTGGGTGTCACCGTACCTCCCCTTCTTGGGCAGTCTATTGTGCTTGTAAAGGATTCAGCACTTCTTTCATTGATATCGGTCATGGAGCTGACAAGATGCGGGCAGACCATGACATCAGAAAGATTTATGCCGTCGGAAGCTTTCTTCACTGTCGCGTTTTTCTATATGTGTATTTACTTCTGCCTGAAAGCACTTGCTGACTGGTCACAGAAAAGGCTGATTTTCAGGGAGGCATATTAATTATGATGGCATTTTATTTTGGCAAGCTTGTGGAAATCTTTCCGTTTTTTCTAAAAGGATTGTCGATGACCGTTCAAGTTGCATTTATAAGCCTTGTCACCTGTACCTTCATTGGTTTTGTCCTTGGGATTTTTCGGGCCGGTAAAAATATCTTTATAAAAAGACTGATTGGGGTATATGTATCATTTGTGCGCGGCACACCCTTTGTGGTCCAGATATTTATTATATTTTTCATTCTGCCTGATTGGGGAATTCAGCTGGAAGCGTTCCAGGCCGCTTTGCTTGCAATGGCAATTATGGGGTCGGCTTTTATCTGTGAAATTGTTGCAGGTGGCATCGACTCCATACCAAGAGGACAATGGGAGGCGGCATCATCCTCAGGGCTTTCCCTGTTTCAACAGCTCAGGTTTGTTATCCTACCCCAGTCTATGAAAGTGATTCTGCCGCCCCTTGTGGGCCAGTATGTCCTTTTAATAAAAGATACTTCTGTGATTTCGGTTATTGGTGTTATGGAACTTACCAGGGTAGGGTGGTTGACAGTGGTGAGAATTCCTGAAGGGCTAATGGTGTTTTCCCTTGTCGGAGTATTGTATTTCGTGATTTCATATCCACTTATCCTGCTGTCCAACTATTTGGAAAAAAGAATGGCAGTATAGAATAGTAAAAACCGGACGCTGTTTCCGAAAAATTTAGATGATCAATACTGAGGATTTCATGATTATATTTAAAGAAGTGAATAAATGGTTTGGGGAACTTCATGTGTTAAATGATATTAATATCCATATCAAAAAAGGAGAAGTTTTGGTGATCTGCGGTCCCAGCGGCTCGGGAAAATCAACGCTGATCCGGTGTATTAACCGTCTGGAAAAAATACAGAGCGGTGAAATCATTGTGAACAACATATTGGTCCATGAAAAATCTTCAAATCTGACCAAGCTCAGGGCTGAAATAGGATTTGTATTTCAGCAGTTTCATTTATACCCCCACATGACAGTCCTTAAGAATATTATGCTGGCCCCTGTGAATGTTAAAAAAATAGCCAAGCCCGATGCTGTAAAAATTGCCCAGGAACAACTCGAGCGGGTAGGATTAACTGAAAAAGCAAACGCTTACCCCGCACAGCTTTCAGGAGGCCAGCAACAGCGTGTGGCTATTGCAAGGGGGCTTGCCATGTCACCTCAAATCATGCTTTTTGACGAACCGACCAGTGCACTGGACCCGGAGATGATCGGTGAAGTCCTTGATGTAATGGTAAAGCTTGCATCAGCGGGAATGACCATGTGCGTTGTCAGCCATGAAATGGGATTTGCCAAAAAAGTGGCTGACAAGGTCCTTTTTATGGATGACGGAAGAATCGTTGAAACAGGAAAGCC
>JAUWOH010000493.1 GCA_030612225.1 Desulfobacteraceae bacterium | reverse complement strand
GCCTGAACTATGTGAGGATATTTCCCTCTCAAATATATTGCTTTAAAATGCATTTTAAAAATTTAGGGGACGAGAACCACACTCGATCCAGACGGAAGGCAGGAAGGATTGGGAAGCGAAAAAGTTGGGCACTCCTTTTTCAATAATGGTTACATACGATACTCTTGACTTTTCAGATCATTCTATACTGAAAATACCGGCTTTATTGCTGTAAGCAGATCATCCAGCGTAGTCTTTCATTCCAGAAAATTCCGGCTACAGTAAAGCAAGTAGTTTCGAGAGGAAAGAAAATTGCAGAAAAGCAAGGTTTGAACCTTAAAGAGGAAGCAAACCAATAATCCAATGGACGTCCCCAACTTGCAATCTAATCTATTCGTTAGATACTCATCCTAATATAGAGCGAGAGACTTTTAACTCGTTCTCAATAAGATACTCAGCCAACGCCTTAATTATCCAAATATCCTGAGATAATTGTCTTAAATCAGTGGTATCGGTACAAGTTGGGGGACGGTACAAGTTGGGGGACGTTCTTCAGTTCATAAGTTTGTATCGTCAAAAAGTGAATATTGATGTTCCTTTGCGATTTTTTCGCCACGTTTTACAGATAAACTTATGGCCGGTTCAGATAGTTTCAATTTACGTGAAAGTTCCGACATTCTCATTCCCAGCTCCCTCACAGCCCAATAGCACAGCAAACTTCTTGCCTGAACTACGTGAGGATATTTCCCTTTTACCCACAGCTCTTTGGGTTCAATCCCCAATAGATGAGAAACCCGTTGAGCAACCTTGTCAAGATCAAACCCCCTGGCCTGAAGAGAATATTTTTTATCCAGTTCCTCTTGGGCGACCTTAAGGACTGTATTGACAAAATCACCATCTCCCAAAATACGCTCATCGCCTTTTTGATAAACTCCGGCCCTTCGCATTGCTTTTGCTTCTGACCATCCACCTATGCTGCGTATCAAACCTCCACCGGTCAGATCAGTTCTTTTCCCTTCAGGAATTCCTTTCTTTACATAAGATCGATATCGACGTCGGGCAACAGAAACCTTTGTATCGAATAAACACAGGACACCGTTTACATCCTGCCAGTTGTTCATTCTTTTTCCCATAATCACGCTGTGACCTGCAAAATGAAATCTGTCAAGCGCCTTCAGGTCATCAACGATTCCTGCACGCAAAGGATTCAGATGAATGTAACGGACTAATTCAAGCAGATAGGTGTCTTCCTGGCAAAGAATAGATTTGTAGCGGTTTTGAAAAAGATGGCCATGACGCTGGTGCCTGCGATTATATGACATGGCATAACCGGTCAAAAGTCGTCTCATCACTGTTGCAACAGGAGCAAGTCCTGTTCTTAGCAGCAAATGAAAATGATTCGGAATCAGCGCCCAGGCATAGCAGACTGTTTTGGTTTCATTCAAGATGGTAGCCAGCCTGTCTATAAAGTTCTTTCTGTCATAATCATCCTGAAAGATTGTATTTCTATCAATGCCTCTGGCAATAATGTGGTGGAGTGCACCAGAAGCATCTATCCGAGCTTTTCTTGGCATATATTTCTTATGTCACACATTCTATATATTAGCAACTTATAATGTGAAGAACGTCCCTTATGTTGTTGATCTGCCCATGCCCATGTGTGACAGCCTCCTTAAATGTTTATTTTTGCCCCTGAAGAGTATATTCTAAGATCTCAAAAGCGCTGTTTTTTTGCAATAAATTCTCTTTAAAAACAAGACGTTAGTGGAGTCTAACCCCAAGATGGAAAGTTATACAATAGACATTATATAAAAACATCTTTTAAAAAAATTTTATTTCTGCTAAGAAAAAAATGAATAAATCAAAGAACTTCCTACCCCGCAGCATGAGAGGCTAAAATTTCAAAAAAGGATAGAAACGCATAAAATCATGGGCGTCC
>JAUWOH010000039.1 GCA_030612225.1 Desulfobacteraceae bacterium | reverse complement strand
TGTTTGTGTTAATGGGTGCTAAAATATGTTGGGTTGTCCTGTCCCGTCGTAGCTCTGAGAGCGAAGTCGGCCCTGTCGCGGTGTAGCTTCAGCGAAGACGGACGCTGAAGCTTATACACAATTCGGAATTTTCGCTTGATTAATACTGAAAAAGCGATGCTTTATCTTTTAACCTTTAAGATAAACATTGTCATGTCATCAAACTGCTCTCTTTCGGCCTGAAAAGCATATACGTCTTCAATTAACTTTTCGCACATATCTTGTGCGGACATGTCTGCATACTTATCAAGAAGTTTAGCAAGGCGCTTTTCTCCGAACTCTTCATCTTTATCGTTTATAGCTTCGGTTATACCATCGGTATACAGAACTATAGCTCCCCCTTTCTTCAAACTGATTTCGGCTAACTCCATGTACATACCTTCCATGACCCCTGCTACCATGGTTTTCATCTGTGGTAACATACCAAACTTTTCACCTGGAGCAATTGATTTCTTTACAAACGGCATATTGTGCCCGGCCGTTGAGTAAATCAATCGACCGGTAGTAATATTAAACACACCATAAAATAACGTTATAAACATATTTGCCTCTTGGTCCAAAGCAACAAGCCTGTCGTTGAACTCGGTCAGCACCATGTCAGGAGGCAAGTCTCTTGCGCTTAATATTCGAAATAATGTGCGGCTTACAGCCATAAAAAGTGCGGAAGGAACACCTTTACCGGAAACATCACCAATTACTATTCCACAATTATTATCGTCAATCTGAAAAAAATCAAAATAATCTCCACCGACTTCCCGTGCAGGATCGCATTTACCCCAAACATCAATTTCCTTTAACCGGGGAAACTTTTTAGGAAGAAAACCTTGCTGAATAGTCTTGCCGAGTTCCAGTTCACTCTCAACTCTTTCCTTGGCTTTTGTGGTTTCCGTCAATTTGTCAATATACAAACGAAGATCGTCCACCATTTTATTAAAAGCCGTGGACAGTTCACCAATTTCATTTTTTTGTTCTCTTCCCTCAATACGAATCGAAAGATTGCCTTCCGAAATCTGGCGCGCAGCCCGTGTCAGTTTCAACAGGGGCCTTGTCAGGGAAACAGAAACAATAATCGCTCCAGCCACTGCTACGGAAAAACCGAAAACAATCCAGATTATCAGGTTTCGCTGCATTTCTGTTGCCGCCTGGTATGCGTCTTCTTCATTTTTCTCAACAATCACTCCCATGTTCAGTATACCGGGAATACCGTATGCACCCAACATTTTCTCACCTGAGGGCCGCTGATAAGGCTGGGCGCCAATTGTGCGAATATTCGAAGCCAGCAATTCCTTCACTGTTTTGACAAGCCGGTTCTCGCTGAGATCCGGCATGCCGAAGGCAAAAATCTTTCGCCCCTGCAAGTCAATTAGTGTTATGGGAGTTTTTTCAGCAGATTGATGGTTTTCAATGCGTTTTCTAAGGCGATCAAGATTTATTCTGGCGGAAAGGGTTGCACTGCGACCAAAGGTCCTTTTGTCAAGTTCAAGGATCAGCGTAATTAACCATGCATCTGCTTCGGTCAGATATGTTAAATCGCCTGCATAAACCTCTTTTTCATTTTTTAATGCGACAATCCGTTTGGGCGTTAATTTTAATAATTGCCTCGAATCGACTGATATTTTTTTAAGTTTATTGGAAAATTCATCCTGAGTAACAAGAAGTGGAGTCGAAGCGCCCTGAACAGAAATTTGAAGCGCTACGATGTCTGTTACACTTTTCATTCCTTCGGTTAGAAGAGAAAGCTTTGCATTAACACCCAGGTCTTCACTTTCGACAGCTTTTTTTATCAACCTGAGAGGAGCCAGCCAGGAATATTTATAAAAGTCCTCAATTTCCTGAGTTACTTTTTTAGCCGTTATGATAAGTTTATCGTTGGCAGAACTTTTTAACTCATCCCTAGTTATCTTAATCATGCTCCTTCCAGCAATTCCCAGGGGAATCAATGCAAGAATAATAGAGAAAACAAGCAATTTGGTTCGCAGGCTCATGTTTTGTTCCTGTTTGTCTTGGAGAGACCTTTGAAAAATGGTAATTTTTGTTCGAGTTCAAGGAAGGCGAAAATTTCAACCACAGGAATATATAGAATATTTCGAGGATTGAAATTTGAGCCTGACGCAGAAATCGGGCAAAAAGTGCCGTTTTGCAAAGGTCTGTTGGACCTGGGGCAGGCCTTTGTTTATAACCGGAAAAGCAGATCGCTTCGCTTGAAGAGAACTCTGTTTTAGGATCGCTTCGTTTGAGGCTTTAAGTCCCGCACAGCGGGACGCTCATCAAGGCACGCAGTGCCGCTCCTCAAGCCACGAAGTGGTGGTCTTCAAGCCCCAACAGGGCGCTTAACCTTTCAGTGATTATCCGGATGATATCTAACCCTGTTTCTTCCTTCCTTTTTGGCCTGATAGAGCGCCTGGTCTGCCGCAGATACAAGTTCAACCGGAGACCATTGCACCAGATTGTTATACAAGGCAATGCCGATGCTTATAGATATCGAAAAATCTGATGCATCATATTTAAATCTATGACTGGAAACCTTTTTTCTTAATCTCTCACAAACAGCCGTAGCACTTTTTAAAGATGTATCCTGCAGTATAACGGCAAATTCCTCCCCTCCGTATCGACAGATGAGGTCTCCCTGGCGAAAATGTTCATCAAACATACTGCCAATAGTAGAAAGCACCATGTCGCCCGCAAGATGTCCGTATGTATCGTTGACATCTTTGAACCTGTCCAGGTCGATCATGCAAAATCCCAGATTTCGTTTATATCTTTTCGCGCGTGCAAGTTCCCGCTCCAGGGATTCAATGAAGTAGCGGCGGTTATATAGGCCGGTTAATTCGTCTCTGGTTGACATTTCAGCCAGCTGTATCTGAGCCCGTTTCATTTCTCTTTCCAGGCTTGACATGTCAGCCAATTTTCCCTTGGCAAGCTTTATTTCTTTTTCCAGGCCAAATTTTTCAACTGTATTGGTTATACTTCTGAAAAGGGATTTTTTGCTGATTTTGTTTTTAGGCAGATAATCATAAGCACCCGCATCAATGACCTCTGAAGCGATCGTTTCATTTCCCTGTCCGGCAATAATTACTACCGGCATTTCAAGTTTGCTATCACTTAATGACTTCAAGATATCGAGTCCGCTGCCGTCGGAAAGAAAATATTCCGATAAAACCAAATCAACAGGACTATTGTTCAACAGGGAGAGAGCTTCTTTTATATTTTTTGAGCGTGTCAAATCGAGTTGGATAAAGGTTTTTAAACAATTAGATATTTTCTTAAAATCAGCGTCAGATTCTTCCACAGACATTATTGATATTTTTTTATCAAGCGCCTCTGTTGAGTTGTCGCTGTCATCTATGTCTATATTTTCCTGAGGAATTGTCTGGATCCTTTTTATTATTTCAAAAATCTTTTGCCCGGCAACCTCTATGCCTTGCATGTGTTTTTGAAGTTTCTCGGGAATTTTTCTTTCCAACCGCATCAACTCAACATTATCCATGAGTACTGTCAGTGGCTGGTTCAATTCATGGGCGGTTGCTCCGGACAGCTGAAGCAACACCTTAAGTCTTTCCTCTTCAATGACTGATTTTTGTTGATTTACAATTTTCTTATTGGCCTTTTTCAACTCTTCAACAGTTCGCTTAAGATTGGCAGCTGTATCTTTCAAAGCTTCTTTCACCTGGTGGCGTCCCACAGCATAACGTATTGCACGCACAAGTGATTTACTGTCTGTATTACCCTTTACCAGGTAGTCTTCCGCCCCTGCATTCACGGCATTGACACCAAGGGTTTCATCGTCCTGTCCTGTAAACACAATGATGGGAATATCTGAAGCTTTAGCATACACTTTATTTAAAGTTTTAATCCCGCTGCTGTCAGGAAGCCCAAGATCAAGCAGAATAATGACAAAATGCTCATCTTCCAGGTATTCAAGCCCCGAAGAAAGACTATCGGCATGAACCAGATCAAATGAAATATCCCTGACTTTATCCAACATTCGGCGTATCAGCTGAGCAATATAAGGATCATCTTCAATCAACAAAGCTCTTACAGGCTTATTTTTCATTCCCTCTCCAGTTTGTTTTTTTATTAACTAATATCTATAGCACATAAATTGTCTTAAGTTCAAGAAAACATTCAACATGCATAAGGGTAAATGTATTTGGAAAAATATAATCGGAATAAATCAGTTTAAAAGGAGGAGTCACCAAGTGTTTGGTATCATATCGATCCCGTAATTATTATTTCTTTGACGCATTGCTGTTTTAATATTATATTACCTGCACTTTTGCAGCCACAAAATAAACAGAAAACTTTCTCCAAAGGAAAATAATGGTTCAAATTAGATGTAAAAAATGCGGCAGGGAACTAAACAACAAGGATAAATACTGCCCGGTTTGTGGTAATTTAATTAAAAAAAATGTTTTTGCAAGAGCTATTCTTTTTATAATTGCAGTGTTGATTGTTTTTTATATCTATCCAAAGCTGATAAATAAAATGGACGAAAAAACGCACGTAAAATATTCAGACCCGACTGTTTCGATAACAGCGTCCTTGCTACATAACATATACGAGCAGAATGAACCTGCTGCAGATAAAAAGTTTAAAGGAAAAGTCGTTTCGGTAAGCGGCGAAATAAGCAGTATTGGAAAAGATATGATTGGAAAATTTAATATCTGCTTGAAAACAAAGAATAACCTCTGCAGCATCCAATGCTTTTTTGATAAAGCACATAAAAAAAAGGTTGTTGCTCAGGAAAAGGGAGCGTATATAACCATAACAGGAAGATGTGACGGAAAGACAGGAAGAGTTATTCTTAGAAAATGTGTATTTTGACTCTGTCTATTCCTTATTTTTCTTAACCTGCACCCTACCCCGACTGAACAAATACGCCGGATATGAAATCCATCGAATAGGCGACTGCCTTGAACCTAAGTTGAGCGATTTTTTGCGAAGATATGTGCTGAGATTTTGATGCATAAGGATTTGCAAAAACCGCAGGTGCCCCGCAGGAAATGCCCTTGGGGTGCATACCCGTGGATATGTCGAGGATTTTTGAAAAGCCTTTATGCGCAAGAGATCGGCGCAGATCGAGTAAAAAATCGCTCAATTTAGGTTGAAGCAAGGAGTGCCAAGGAAACTATCTATGAAGGAATGGTTTTAGGCTGCTCGATTTAATCCAACCTCACCTGCAAAGTGGCATGCGGTAAAGTGTCCTGATTCAATTTCCTTAAGTGCCGGTTCTTTTGAACTGCATATATCCCTGGTGTACATACACCTTGTGTGGAACCGGCATCCCGGCGGAGGATCGATGGGGCTGGGCACATCTCCTTTTAAAATAATACGTTTTCTTTTTAAAGTCGGATCCGGCATGGGAGAAGCGGACAGTAGCGCCTGGGTGTAAGGATGAAGCGGCCTGTGGTAGAGTTCTTTGCTTTTCGCAAGTTCTACGAGTTTTCCAAGATACATCACCGCCACACGGTCACTTATATGTTCGACAACATGTAAATCATGGGAGATAAACAGATAGGTAAGATCAAATTCATCTTGAAGTTCTTTAAGAAGATTAAGCACTTGGGCCTGAATTGAAACATCAAGTGCTGAGACGGCTTCGTCGCATACGATCAGTTCGGGATTTAAGGCCAGTGCTCTGGCTACACCGATCCGCTGGCGTTGCCCCCCGGAAAACATATGCGGATACCGGCGCATGTGCTCACGACGCAAACCGACAACACGTAGAAGATCGAGCACCCGTTCCTCTCTTTGTCTTCTATTCTTTACCCCGTGTATCAGCAACGGCTCTCCAATAATTTGCGATACATTTTTACGTGGATTCAAAGAAGAAAATGGGTCCTGAAAAATAATCTGCATCTTTTTACGCAAAGCGCGCATCTTGTTTTGATCGTAGGCCAGGATGTTTTCGCCTTCAAAAATAACCTCCCCGGACGTTGGTTCTTCCAGTCGCAGAATGACCCGTCCGAATGTGGTCTTACCACAACCGGACTCCCCTACAAGACCCAAGGTTTCTCCCTTGCGAATGTTTAATCTGATACCGTCCACCGCTTTAACAGATGCCACCTGTTTAAAAAAAACACCTCCCCGGATAGGGTAGTGTTTTACTACATCGTTTGCTTCAAGCAGGTACTGGTTTTTGGCATAATCAGGCATATTTTAAACACCGTGCAATATGGTTTTTTCCAGTGTTATACATCTTCGGTTCGACTTTTCGACAGTCATTAAAAACATCCGGACACCTGTCACTGAACAGACAACCGCTGGGCAGGTTGAACAGCGATGGTACGGTACCGGAAATGGTACTGAGTTTCCCGTCTGAAGTTTTCCTGCCGACAGTCGGGATCGATTCCAACAGCCCAACGGTGTATGGATGTTTGGGATTAGAAAAAATGGTGTTGACGTCGGCAAATTCCACCCTTTTCCCGGCATACATAACCGCAACGTGCTGGGCCATCTCTGCAATCACTCCCAGATCATGGGTGATAAACAGGATGGCAGCCCCGGTTTCCTCTTTCAGCTTGTTCATAAGATCCAAAATTTGCGCTTGAATGGTAACATCCAGGGCTGTAGTCGGCTCATCGGCAATCATCAGCTTTGGGCTGCATGCCAGAGCCATGGCAATCATCACCCGCTGGCGCATACCACCGCTCATCTGGTGCGGGTAATCGTTCAGTCGGGCTTCCGGTGCCGGGATTCCCACCAGCTGAAACATTTCGATAACGCGTTCCTGAGTATCTTTGCGCGAGAGCCTCTGGTGCAGACGGATTACTTCAGCGACCTGGTCTCCCACAGTAAAAACCGGGTTCAAAGATGTCATCGGTTCCTGAAAAATCATTGAAATCCGGTTGCCTCGAATTTTACGCATCTTTTTTTCGGAATATTCCAGGAGATTGTCGCCTTCAAAGAATATCTTACCGCCCATAATTTTGCCTGGAGGATCAGGAATGAGCTGGATAATGGAATGGGCTGTCACGCTTTTGCCGCAACCGGACTCTCCCACCAGGCCCAGGGTCTGACCGGCCTGGATGGTCAGGTTGATATCGTCCACGGCCTTGGCGGTCTGGCCCCGAACAGAAAAATAAGTTTTCAGGTTTTGAATATCGAGCAGGTAATTATTATCCATAAAAGTTTTGTCCACAGAAATATGTGTGTTCTTAATTCAGGGCTCCTGAACTGGCGTAAATCTTAATGCAACATCTTCTATTAAACACTGAACTATGAACTGAAATAAAAAATGAACGTCCAACATCGAACATCCAACGTCGAACATCGAATTACTGTACACCTTCGGTGTTTCAATTTTATAATCTAATGAAGCGAAGCGATATCCTTATTCGACGTTCGATGTTGAGTGTTCGATGTTCAATGTTCAAATTGTTGCATTTTAAATTTCGACCGAGCTTTCAAAACACCTTGAAAATACATACATAAGTCAGGAGTTCTAAATTTACTATTGGTTAATCTCTCAGCCTCGGATCAAGGGCATCCCTTAAGCCATCGCCGAGGAGGTTGAAGCCGATAACAGCCAGCAAAATCGCAATGCCGGGAAATGTCATTACCCAGGATGCCCGTAGAATCAAGCCACGGCTCATGGCAATCATCCCACCCCATTCGGGAGTGGGCGGTTGGGCACCTAGCCCCAGAAAACTCAAGGCTGCCGCATCCAGGATTGCCGAGGCCATACTCAAGGTGGTTTGAACAATCAGAGGCCCCATACAGTTCGGCAAAATCGCCAGGAAAAGTATCCGCCAGTTTTTAGCACCGATAGACCGTGCCGCCATAACATAGTCCTTTTCACATTCTTCCAGTACACTGCCGCGCACAATGCGCGCAAACCGTGGAATATAAGTGATACCTATGGCCATCATGGCATTCTCCAAGCTTGGGCCGAGATAAGCCACAACAACAATGGCCAACAAAAGATATGGAAATGCCAGGATAATATCCATGATACGCATAATGATGCTATCAACCCATCCCTTATAATATCCGGATATAGAGCCGAGCAGAACGCCGAAAACAAAGGCTATACCGACACTGATTATTGCCACAGCCATGGATACCCTGGCACCGTGAATGATACGGGAAAGGGTGTCCCTACCCAGGTCATCCGTTCCCAGAATATTCTTCCATGTTCCTTTTTCGTGCCAGACCGGTGGTTTGATCTGATCATAGAGGGAAACCTCCAACGGATCGTGGGGGCTAAGCAGTGGAGCAAAAATGGCCGTTAATATAAACACGGTAATAATCACCAGACCGACAACAGCGGTTTTATTACGCCACAGCTGACTTAGCTGTTCCAGCATCGGGTGCCGATCAAAAGGATTTTTTTGTACTTTTTCCTTAGTCATAAGTTTATTTGTTTTACTATTTTGCGATGATGAAATAACTACTTACAAAAAACAAAGCATCGCAGCTATTCTACATAAAACTTTTTTTACTGAACACTAATCCTCGGGTTTATAACCGCATACAGAACATCAACACACAGATTGATTACAACAAACACTGCTGCAATAATCAGCGTACCGCCCTGGATGACCATGTAGTCGCGCTGCATCACGGCATCATACATCCATTTGCCTACACCGGGCCATGCAAAAATCGTCTCGGTCAGTATGGCCCCGCCCAAAGCCACACCAAATTGCAGGCCAACTGTAGTTACCACCGGAATGAGCGCATTGCGCAGGGCGTGCTTGAAAGTCACGGTAAAATTTGAAAGCCCTTTGGCTTTAGCTGTTTTAATATAATCCTGGCGTAGAACTTCCAGCATGGCCGAACGTGTCATCCTGGCGACAATGGCCATGGGAATGGTGCTCAGGGTTACGGCAGGCATGATAATGTGCCAGACCGCATCTTTCAAAGCCGCCCAGTTACGGGTTAAAACAGCATCCAGAATATAAAAATTGGTTATAACTTCCAGGTCAATATCGACACTCAACCGCCCGGAAATAGGGAGCCAGCCCAGGTTGAGGGAAAAAATCAGCATAAAAATCAGTCCCAGCCAGAAAATGGGCATGCTGACACCGGCCAGTGCGCCGATCATGCTGACATAGTCAAAAACAGAGTACTGTTTGGTTGCCGATATAATGCCGAAAATTATACCGAAAAAACAAGCGATGCACAGGGCAGCGAGGGTAAGTTCTATGGTGGCGGGAAAACGATGTTTGATCTCGGTCCAGACCTTCTGGCGGGTCCAGATGGTTACGCCAAGATCGCCTTTCATCAAACGCTTTAAAAACATGCCGTATTGTACGTAAAGCGGCTCATTCAGCCCCAGGTGCTCTCGAAGTTCAAACAGCGCTTCTTCAGTAGCCCTTTCTCCCAGAAGCAGTTCGGCAGGATCACCGGGAGTTATATGGAGCATTACAAAGACGATGATAGATACCCCGAGAAGGGTTGGGATCAAAATCAATATACGTCGGGAGATATAAGCCAGCATGAAAATACAGTTCGCTTGGTTTTGTTGGTTTAAATTAAATGAAAAACTTTAAAACAAAGGGGAAGAGGTCAATCCTCTTCCCCTGTTTTCAGTTGTACATACGTTGCGCCCCGATTACTTGAGCGATACATTCTTCAACCGCACCGATCCGGTGGGATGAAGTTTGAAATTCGTTACGTTTTTTAGTGACGGCCAGATGACCGTTGAGTGGGCTATACTGATGACAGGGCATTCATCGTAAATTAGCTGCAAAGCTTCCTCATATATTTTAGTACGCTTTGCCTGATCTACCGTTTGTCTGCCATTTACCATCAGTTCGTGGTACTTTTCATTATGCCACTGGGTCCTGATGGAACTGGAGGCCAACCCGTCGAACAAAACGGCCAGGAAATTGTCCGGGTCACCGTTGTCACCGGTCCATCCAAGCTGGAAAAGATCCATGTCTTCCGGTTGTTCCCGTTGACGTTTCAGGTAAGTTCCCCACTCAAAAGTAACAATTTTGGCTTTGATTCCGACTTTGGCCAGATCTGCGGACATTGCTTCACCGATCTTTCGTCCGTCAGGATTATAAGGGCGCGGAACAGGCATTGACCATAGTGTAATCTCTCCCAACCCCTTCCCATCAGGATATCCGGCGTCGGACAGGAACTTCTTTGCCAGCTCAGGATCGTATTTAAATCCCGGTACGTTCTGGTTATATCCCCACATTGTTGGCGGAATCGGATTTTTAGCGGTCTGACCCATACCCTGGTATATATTATCGACAATAGCTTTGCGATCAATGGCATGTGCAATGGCCTTGCGCAAATTGAGGTTGCTTTTCCAGGGTTCCTTGGTGTGATTGAATGAAAGATAGCCGATGTTCATCCCAGGCTGGGTAGGCAGGATTAAATTGCTGTCTTTTTTAGCCAATTCGATATCGGCAGGGTTGGGGAATTGGCAGATGTGGATATTGCCGGTCTTTAGTTCAAGAAAACGTACCGAGTTTTCCGGGATGGAGCGAAACACTACTTTGTCCAAGTAAGGCCCGCCGGATTTATCCCAATAATTTTCATTTTTTTCCAGGATGATCCGGTCTGCCGTGACCCATTTAACAAACTTAAATGGGCCGGTTCCGACAGGATTACGGAGAAACTCTTTAGGATTTTTCATAAAAGCTGTAGGGCTGATGATATCGGCAAAATCCATGCCCATATTAGCCATAAAAGGCGCCTCAACCCTTTTCAGTTTAAATACAACGGTATTTTCGTCGACAGCCTCAATAGAGCCTACGGTCTTATCCATCTCCATGGAGACCCAGTACTCCGGCGGACGTTCCTGAGCCGGAATTTCCCATCCTTTACCAACGAATTTTACATTACGTTCTTTCATCATGCGGCCGATGGAGAAAACAACCGCATCAGCGTTGAACGGGGTGCCGTCGTGAAACTTAACGCCTTTTCTTAAATGAAAAGTATACGTTTTCCCATCCGGCGAAATATCCCATGATTCTGCTAATCCAGGTTCCAATGCAGTCGACTCGTCGGCATAAAACACCAATGCTTCATAGATATTGTCGCATACCATAAAAGAGTTACCGTCTGTTTCATACGCCGGGTCCAGTCCGACGCTGTCACCACCTCGGCCGAAAACCAAAGTGGTTTTCTCAATAACTTTAGCCTCTTCGACTTTTGCTTCCTCTTTCTTTTCACCGCAGCTTGTAATGCCGAAGATAACCAGTGCGGTTGCAAGACCTACCAGCCAAAATTTGAATAAAAATTTGCCCTTTTTCATCTTTCCCTCCTTGTTTGTTAAAAGTGCTTCTGTTAAACGATATAATAATAAGTTAATATCATAATCCCTCCCTCAGACTTTAATATCAAATATTATGTATTTGTCAAAGGAATATAATAGCGTGATAGTAACAATTCGATTACTTATCCTTTACTTTATAGTCGCGGCGGTTTCATCGGCAGTCCAGTTCGCCTGTACTCTGCCGAAAGTGAAGCCTTTTACCTGCACAGACTTGCCAGTGTACCTTTCCCAAAAAAAATTGTCAAACAGGGATATGCAATAGTTCCCACACCCTTCGGCCCAATCCCCTCCATATATTTCGGTTATGACCGAAATAGCGATTTAAAACCTGGCCATTCTTCCGAGAAAGGCGCGGGCATCGATATCATAGAATACAAAATGCTTAAAAAGGACGGTACATGGAGATGGCAACCGTATATGATTTTCAGTGATGACAATTTTGATGGTATCGCCGACAGGCTCTTTTTAGATTCTAATCTTGATGGTTCATTGGATAAGATTTACTACATCGCATCAAGGGGTTTAATCATGGACAGGCTAAAATTTAAAAAATTTAAGCCCTGGCAGGAAAATCTGCATCCGCTGAAACCGCCTAATTTTGATGCAATCTGACTTGGGCCTTCACGGAAGCGTGGATACACTCATTATTTATACAAGTTCCGCACCCTTTATTTATTTTTTAATCTCGGAAAAAGTCAAATAATCTAATTTTATTCCGGGAACCCCGAATCGTGGTCCGGGGCAGGCGCCGGCACGTAGTCAAGCTTTTTGCTAAATCCAGTATTTTCAGATAGCTGTAATTAATATGGGGTTCGGTTTTCACAGGAGTGAGTTTTTTTTACGAAAACATCAAGTTTCGCACAATTTCTTGCTGCCATGATAAGAATTTACATGTAAAATTACAATTTTTTAATTTATAGCTTGACCTGACAGGAGTTAAACCTGTAAAGAAAACTGAAAGGTTTATGGAGGGGTAAAATGGACTTTTTACGAGTCCGTCAATATTAACTTTGAAAAAATAGAAGGGGGTAGGAGATGAAAAGATTATTTGTAGTTTTTTTAGCGCTTTTTATGTTATTTTCTTTGGGTTCGATGGCAAGTGCCAAAACGCTTAAACTGGGCCTGGATGCGGATCCGGTTTCACTTGATCCCCAGGTTCAATTATCAGGGGGTATGCTGCAGTTCTCACACTGGGTTTTTGATCCCCTTGTCCGCTGGACCAAGAAGGGGACCTTTGAGCCCAGACTGGCTGTTAAGTGGAAGCGCCTTGACGATCTGACTGTGCGCTTTTTCCTGCGTAAGGGAGTAAAATTTCACAGCGGCAATCCTTTCACTGCAAAAGATGTGAAATGGACGGTGGCACGCTTTTACAAAAGCCCGGATTTCAAAGGACTTTTTGAACCCTTTGACAGTGTAACGGTTATTGACGATTACACCGTTGATATCAAAACCAAGAAACCCTATGCACTTCTTTTGAACATGGCGACCTATATCTTTTCGTTGGACAGTAAATTCTATACAGGCACAGATGAAACCGGCCAGCCTAAAGACGCTGTTGTAAAGATCGGCCCTTCTTTTGCCCTTAAAAACGAGTCAGGCACCGGTGCTTTTAAAGTGACTTACCGTGAGCAGGGGGTGAAAACAGTTTTTGAAAGGTTTGCAGAATACTGGGATAAAAAATCCCCGGGCAACGTAGATAAGATAATACTCACTCCCATCAAGGAAGACGCTACCCGTGTTGCGGCATTACTATCAGGCGATGTGGACTTCATTTCTCCTGTACCGCCCCAGGATTTTCCAAGGATCAAAAAAGATAAGAAATTCCACCTGGTTACATGTTCAGGCGGCCGGATTATCACTCTTCAGTTGAACCAGAAGCGCCGTCCGGAATTTAAAGATAGAAATGTTCGCCAGGCCATCGTTTATGCCATCAATAATAAGGGTATTGTAAAGAAAATTATGAAAGGTGAGGCCACCGTTGCCGGTCAACAGGGCCCGAAAGGGTATGCCGGGTACAAGAAATCCCTTAAACCACGTTATTCTCTCAGAAAGGCCAAGGCCCTGATGAAAAAGGCAGGTCTGGCAAAAGGTTTTGAGTGCACCATGATAGCCCCGAACAATCGCTATGTAAACGACGAAAAGATTGCAGAGGCTGTTGTTTCAATGCTTGCTAAAATCAATATAAAGGTGAACTTAAAGACCATGCCCAAGGCCCAGTACTGGGATCAATTTGATGCCCAAGTTGCTGATATACAGTTGATCGGCTGGCATTCGGATACGGAAGATTCCGGCAACTTCAGTGAATTTTTAACGATGTGCCCGAACAAGAAGACCGGGTTCGGTCAATTCAACAGCGGAAATTACTGCAATCCGAAAATAGATGAGCTGACCATAGCGGCCCAGTCCGAGACCAATTTAAAAAAGCGAGCATCCATGCTTCAGGAAATTGAACAGATTCTCTATGATGATGCTGCCTTTGTGCCGTTCCACTGGCAAAACCATTCTTATGAAGGTAAAAAGAACGTGAATATCGAGCCTGTTATTAATACACAGAATTTTCCCTATCTTGGGGATCTTGTAGT